>NZ_JBFULE010000110.1:0-11562 GCF_056400485.1 Roseateles sp. P5_B10 | reverse complement strand
CGCCCAGGTCGACCGCGTGCTGGAGGTCGACCAGACCCCCATCGGCAAGACGCCGCGCTCCTGCCCGGCCACCTACATCGGCTTCTGGGACGCGATCCGCAAGCTGTTCGCCGAGACGCTGGAGAGCAAGGCGCGCGGCTATGCACCGGCGCGCTTCAGCTTCAACACCGGTGCGGGCCGCTGTCCCGGTTGCGAAGGCCAGGGCATGAAGACCATCGAGATGAGCTTCCTGCCCGATGTGAAGGTGCCCTGTGACCAATGCCATGGCCAGCGCTTCAACCCCGAGACGCTGGGTGTCAGCTGGCGGGGAAAAAGCATCGGCGACGTGCTGGCGATGGAGGTCGACGAGGCCGTCGAGTTCTTCGCAGCGATGCCGTCGATCGCGCACCCGCTGCAGTTGCTGAAGGACGTGGGGCTGGGCTATCTGACGCTGGGACAGCCTTCACCGACGCTGTCGGGCGGCGAGGCGCAGCGGATCAAGCTGGTGTCGGAGCTGGTCAAGGTGCGGGACGACGTGGCGCGGCGGGGGCAGAAGGCGCCGCACACGCTGTATGTGCTGGACGAGCCGACGGTGGGTTTGCACATGGCGGATGTGGAGAAGCTGATCCGCGTGCTGCATCGGCTGGTGGCGGGCGGGCATTCGGTCGTGGTCATCGAGCATGACCTGGATGTGATTGCGGAAGCCGACTGGGTGCTGGATCTCGGGCCGGAGGGCGGCGATGCGGGTGGGCGGGTCGTCATCGAGGGCACGCCGGAGCAGGTCGTGGCGAGCGGCAGTCACACGGGCGTGGCCTTGAAGCCAGTGCTGGCACGGGTGGGCTGATTCAGCCGCGCTTCGGTTTTCCAGAAGTCCGGTTGCGGCTCCGCCTGCTTTGTCCGAGACATCGGACCGGACACACTGCACCGTTCAATTGACCGGAGAGGTTTGCGATGGCGTTCGTTGTGGGCTGGGTGCTGGTCTTGCTGCTGCTGGCCCTGTGGTCCAGCCTCGTGTGGGCGGTGCAGTCGTTTCTCACCGGCCTRCTGGCCCACGCCGGCAGCGTCGGCTCGGGTGGCTGGAGCTTGCCGGAGTCGCTGAGAGACTGGCTGCCCTCGGCAGTGGCGGATTGGTTGGTGTCGACGGTCGAGACGCTGTCGCCGCAGTTGCAATCCCTGGCCAGCGCGCTGCCGTCGCTGACGGGCGGCGTCACGGTGCTGGCCTGGGTGGTCTGGACGCTGGGCGCCGTGATGCTGTTCGTCTTCGGCCTGGCCATCCACGTCGGCGTGGCGCTATGGCGCAAGTCCAAGGCTTCCACGTCGCCGCCTGCCACGACGATCCCGTGACGAATGGGGGTCGCCGCGCCTGCTTCTTAGAATTCGTTGCCCCTAACCCTAGGGGGTAGATTCAGGAGATCCCTTGAAGCCCGTGACCTTCGCTGCCATCAGCAGCCTGGCCCTTGCCGTGGCCCTGTCGGCCGCCGCCCCCCTGCAGGCACAGACCGCGCCGCCCAAGCCCGTTCCCAGTCTCGAGCAGATCTTCCGTGCCGAGCCTTATCGCAGCGAGCCTGCCAAGGAGGCCGACTTCAGCCGCAGCGGCCGTTACCTGGCCTGGCTGTGGAGCCCGTTCGGTGAGCCCGGCACCGATCTCTGGGTGTACGACACCAAGACCGGCAAGACGCAGCGCATCACGTCGCCCCAGGTCATGGCGGCCTTCGAGGCGCCGGAGGACATGGAGCGCTTCGACAAGAAGCTCCGGCAGCGCAACACCGAATACGCCGAGCGCCAGGCCCGTGAGGTGGCGCAGCAGGCCTATCTGCGCGGCGAGAAGGTCAATCTGTCGCAGTGGGAAACCGCTGCCATCGAGACGCTGAAGAAGGAGCTGGCCGAGAAGAAGGCCAAGGACGACGCGCAAAAGGCTGCGGACAAGGCCGAGGCCGAGCTCGAGAGGCAGGCCATGGCCGCGCTGGCTGCCAGGCGCGCCGGCAAGCCGGTGCCTGCGGCAGCACCGGCATCGGCCGCCTCGTCGCCCGACAAGGACAAGGAAAAAGAGCTGTGGGAGCTCCGCGACGAGCTGAAGAAGAAGCTGGCCCGCGACAAGCTCAAGCCCGCCGATCTCTATCCCGGACCGAGCCAGTTCGCCTGGGCACACAAGGCCGACGAACTGGTCTTCCAGTACCGCGGCGGCCTCTACCGCTGGAAGGCGGACGACAAGATCCCCACCGTTCAGCCGCTGGTGGCCACGCAGCGCGACCTGAAGCTCGTCGCCTACACGGCCGACGACAGCGGCGTCATCTACACGGACGAGACCCGCGTGCTGCGCAGCGGCTTCAAGCAGACCGGCGTGCAGGTCATCAACCGCGAGCTCATCCACCCGGACGACGAGCAGAAGAAATACAAGATCGACCAGACGGCCATCAGCGAGGACGGCCGCTGGATGTCGCTGCTGGCCAAGGCGCCGCTGAAGACGGCCGACGACAAGCCGGCGCCGCCGCCCAAGCAGGTCGAGATCATGAACTACAGCGAGCGCTGGGCCACGGCCAAGAAGGTCAACCGCGAGGTGTCCGACGACAAGCGCAACCAGCAGCCGCTGGCCCTCTACATCCGCCAGCTGCCCACCGGCAATGAGCCGCCGCGCAAGCAGCCTGCGCCTGTGTTCACGCAGAACGGTGGCGATGTCTGGTTCGAGATGAGCGATGTGGCCTGGGCCCGTGACGGCAGCCGCTATGCCTTCACGACCTGGGAGCGCGACAAGGAGCTGCTGCGCGTCTACATCGGTAAGACTTCTTGCCCCCAGCCGTCGGGTACGACGGCTGCCCCCCAAGGGGGCGCTGCAGGCCTTGGGAGCGGCCCGGCGGCCTGCGACGAATCCGCCAAACCCGAGATGGTGCTGGAGCGCCGCGGCGAGGTCGGCCACGAGGTGGTCAACGTGCTCAAGCCCCGCTTCACACCCGACGGCAAGACGCTGGTGCTGGCCCTGGACGAAGCCGGCTGGCGCCAGCCCTATGCCATCGACGTGGCCACCAAGGCGCTGCGCCCCCTCGTCAAGGGCGAGTTCGAGGCCCACCAGGTGATCGGCTTCACGGCCGACAGCAAGGCCATGTTCGTGCTGGCCAACCAGGGCGACATGGCGGCCATGAATGTGCTGCGTGTCGACCTGGCCAGCGGCGCCACCCAGGCCCTCGGTGCAGCGGGCGAGTACCACCGCGCCGCGGCGGCCTCGGAGGATGGCCGATGGGTCGGCGCCGTGGCCGGCAACTGGGCCCAGCGCCCGGAGCTCAAGCTGCTCGCCACTGATGGCAAGACGCCGGCGCGCACGCTGACCGACAGCAATGACAAGGCCTGGGGCGAGTTGAAACTGTTGCGGCCCGAACGCTTCAACTTCACCAACCGCCATGGCGACCGCATCGAGGCCTATGCCTTCAAGCCCGCCAGTTGGACCGCGGCCGACAAGCGCCCGGCCATCGTCTACGTCTATGGCGGCCCGCTGAACGACCGCCACATCGTCGAGGTCGACAGCTTCCAGAACACCGCCTATCTGTTCGGCCAATACATGGCCGCCAGGCATGGCTATGTGACCATCGCCGTCGACCCGCGCGGCCACAGCAACTATGGCCGCAAGTTCTCTGACGCCAACTGGGAGCGCCCCGGCGAGCCCCAGGCCGAGGACCTGGAAGACCTCGTCAAGTTGCTGCCCACGCAGTTCGGCGTGGACGCCCGGCGCATCGGCCTGAACGGCTGGAGCTTTGGCGGTTTCCAGACGCAGTACACGATGTACACCCGGCCCGACCTGTTCGCCGCTGGCATCGCCGGTGCCGGCCCGACCGAATGGGAGAACTACAACAGCTGGTACAGCGGCCGCACCATCGGCAAGGCCACGGACCGCACCAAGCCGGTGTTGCGCAAATACTCGCTGCTGCCGCTGGCCAAGGGCCTGAAGAAGCCGCTGATGCTGGTGCACGGCATGCAGGACCCGAACGTGCTGTACCAGGACACCGTCAACGTCTACCGCGAGCTGCTGGATTCGGGCAAGGAGTCGCTGGTCGAGCTCTTCCTCGACCCCGACGGCGTGCATGCCATGGGTGGCGTCGTCAAGCCCGCCGGCTGGCACCGCAAGTACGAGGCCTTCTGGCTGCGCAACCTGGGCCGCGCGACTCCCTGAGAAAAATCAGGGCAAGGGCCGCAGTTGCGTCGCCAGCACCTCCTCGGCCACCTTCTGGCCGAGGCGGTAGCCCACGTCCACCGAGTTGCGGAAATGCACGCCGCTCCAGACGCGTGAATTGGCCAGCTCCTGGCCCATGGCCTCGGGCGAGCTCCAGCTGCGCGTCATCGACAGCGCCGAGTTGACCCAGACCAGTGGCGCCTGGCTGTCGCCGCGGAAGTCCTTCAGCAGAGCCTGCAGCGTGCCGCCGCCGACCGCGCCGCCCGAGGGGTAGTCACTGTTGGGCGGCGTGTGGATCAGCGGTTCCCAGCTCGCGTCGCGCAGCTTGGCATCGGCAAAGGCGCCGCGCAGCGCGTTGTAGGGCCGCCAGTGGCGGTACTTGGTCTTGATGCCGGTGTAGACGATGCGCGAGTCCAGGTCGGCCATGTCCATCAGGGCCAGCATGCGCGCGAACTCAAGCGGCGTGGCCTTGGTGCTCTCGGCCAGCTTCTTGAGCATCGCCACGGCGTCCTCCCCCTCGCCGGAGTTCCAGAACAGCGCGATGACCGACTGCTCGCCCGTGCGCTGCGTGCTGACACGCCCGCCGACGGCCTTGACCTCGGCCAGGTCGCGCAGCGCCACGGCGCTGCCCACGGCCGGCGGCGGGCCGGGGTCATAGGCCGCCACGTCCTTGATCGCGAAGGGCTTCATGCGCGCCAGGCCGATGCCCGACTCCTGCTTGTACTCGGGCGTCAGCACATGGATGCCCGGCGCCGGCTCGACCTTGGGCGGCTCCACGCGCGCGAAGCTGTCATCCGCCCGCGCGGCCAGCAGCGCCAGCGCGACGCGCCGGCCCAGCGCCACGCCCTTGGCACGCGCGGCCGCGTCGGTCACGGCTTTCAGCGAGGCCTCGTAGGTCTTGTCGAGCAGGGCCTGGTCGGCGCCCGGCACGTTGCCGAGCACGACGCGGGCGGCGGACGCGACGGCCGCCTCCGGTGAGGCATCCGGCACGGGCGCTGGCGACGTGCCATAGGCCTGGTAGTGCGGCGTGATCGCGTTCAGCGCGTTGAACATCGCCAGGTCGGTCAGCAGCGTCGCAGGCAGGACCTGACCGCGCGGCGACTTCTGCAGCACCTTGGGCGTGGCTTCGGCCCAGTCGCTGACGACATCGGCGCGCGCCGGCGCGATCAGCAGCGCCAGCAGCAGGGCGCAGAGCTTGAGCATGAGGTTCTCCCTGACGAAAGACGGCGACGCTACGCCGCGCGGACGGCCTGCGCAATGAGGAGCGACGCCCTGACCTGCCCTAAGCTGTCGGCCATGGTGACCCCGCCCTTGCCGCCCGACGAAGACCGCCGCCTCGCCCGCCTGGCGGCGCTGGCCGTCATGGACACCGAGCCCGAGCCGCTGTTCGACCACCTCACCGCCCTGGCGGCGCAGATCTGCGGCACGCCCGTCGCCCTGCTCGGCCTGTTGGACGAGCGCCGCCAATGGTTCAAGKCCGCTGTCGGTTTTGGCCGCAGCGAGACGCCGCGGGCCCAGACCTTCTGTGCCCACACGCTGCTGGCCGATGGCCTCTTCGAAGTGCGCGATGCCCGGCTGGACGCCCGCTTCGTCGACCACCCCGATGTGCTGGCCCGCCCCGCGCTGCGCTTCTATGCCGGCGTGCCCATTCGCCTGGACGACGGCAGCCACCCCGGCACCCTGTGTGTCGTCGACTTCCAGCCGCGCGAGCTGACCGAGGCGCAGCGCGAGGCCCTGACCCGCCTGGCCGACGCCGCAGCCGAAGCGCTGATGATGCGCGAGCGCGCCTTGCGTGGCGCCGACCTCGAGGCGGCGGAACAGCCCTTCCAGGTGCTGGCCGAGACGGCGCCGCTGGGCATCTTCCGTACCGACGCGGCAGGGGACTTCATCTTCACGAACGCAAACTGGCAGCGCATCTGCGGCTTGTCGGCGCGCGCAGCCCTGGGCGAGGGCTGGGCAGCCACGCTGACGACCGAGGATCGCACCTCGGTGCTGGCCCACTGGCGGCGCTGCGTTACCCAGCGTCAGGCATTCGAGATGCGCTACCGGTTGCGCCGCGGCGGCAACGGCCACGGCGTGCGCCAGGTCTGGACCCGTGCCCGGCCGTTGCTGGCGCCCGATGGCGGGTTGCGCGGCTATGTCGGCATCACCGAGGACGTCACCGACCGCATCACCGCCGAACGCGAGTTGCGCGACAGCAAGGCCCTGCTGGACCGCACCGGCCGTGTCGCCGGCATTGGCGGCTGGAGCCTGGACCTGCAGACCGAGGAGCTCGTCTGGAGCGACCAGACCTGCCGCATCCACGACCTCGAGGCCGGCCACCGGCCAACGCTGCAGGAGGCCATTGGCTACTACAAGCCCGAGGCGCGCGCCGCCATCGAGGCGGCCGTGCTGCGCGGCATGCAGCACGGCGAACCCTGGAGCCTGGAGCTGCCGCTGGTGACGGCCAAGGGGCGTGAGATCTGGGTGCTGTCCCAGGGGCAGGTCGACTGGCAGGACGGCGTGCCGGTGCGGCTCGTGGGCGCCTTCCAGGACGTCACCGAGCACCACCGCGCCGCTGTCGAGCTGGAGCACAACCGCCAGCGCCTGCGCGCGCTCTACGAGTCGACGCCRGCGCTGATGCATTCGGTGGACGCGGCCGGCCGGGTGCTCAGCGTGTCCGACCGCTGGCTGGAGCGCCTGGGCTACAAGCGCCAGCAGGTCATCGGCCGGGCCATGGACGACTTCATGACACCTGAGTCGTCGCAGCAGGTGCGCGAGGTCTACCGCCCGGCGATGTGGCGCGACGGCCATGTCAGCGACTGCCCCGTGCAGCTGATCTGCGCCGACGGCCGGCTGCGCGACGTGCTGGTCTCGGCGGTCGCGGAGTACACCGCCGACGGCCGGCCACTGCGTGCCCTCGCCCTGGTGGACGACATCACCGAGGACTTGCAGCGCCGCGCCGAGCTGGCGCACGAGCAGCGCATGCGCCGCCAGACCGAGCGCCACGTGCAGGAGCTGGACCAGCTGCTGCACGAGCGCTCCGAGATGCTGGACGTGCTGGCCCACGAGGTGCGCCAGCCGCTGAACAACGCCAGCGCGGCCTTGCAGAGCGCGGCCGCCAGCCTGGCCGGCCGCGGTGAGCGCCAGGCCCAGGAGAGGCTGAACCGCGCCCAGGCCGTGCTCGGCCAGGTGCTGGCCGGCGTCGACAACACGCTGGCTGCGGCCAGCCTGCTGGCGGGCGGCGGACGCATCGCGCGCGAGGACACCGACATCGACACGCTGATCGCCGTCACCATTGCCGACCTGCCACGCGAGCAGCGCGACCGCATCGTCGTGCATCGCCACACGGCGACCCGCACGGCGCTGATGGACATGAGCCTGCTGCGCCTGGCCTTGCGCAATCTGCTGTCCAACGCGCTGAAGTACGCGCGCGGCGTCAGCCCCGTGACCCTGCATGTCATCGATTTTGATGAACCCGCCGTGCTGCAGTTCGAGGTGGCGGACGCCGGCCCCGGCATTCCGCGCGAGCTGCTGCCCCGCCTCTTCACCCGCGGCGCGCGCGRCAGCGGCGGCACTGAGTCGGCCCACGGCCTGGGCCTGTACATCGTGCGCCGCGTCATGGACATGCATGGCGGCACGGCGGAACTGTTGCGCAGCGGCCCATTGGGGACGGTCATGAGGCTGACGCTGCCCCAGGCCGACTAGAGCGGACTAGACTCGCGCGGCCCCTCTCCGGAGTGGCAACGCATCCGATCCCCGTGGTGTGAAAAGGCTCTGTCCCGCCATGCCCTTGCGCCCCGATGTCGCCGTGTTGGAGGATTTGGCCGACCTGGCCTGGTCGGGCCAGCATCAGCGTCTCATCGACGTGAGCGCGGGCTGGCGCGGCGACGCCCGGGTGCTGGAGCTGCGCGTCGAGAGCTTCATCGCGCTCGGCGCCCTGGCTGCTGCGGCCGATGCCGCCGCAGCCCTGGCCAAGCTGGCCGAGGGCCGCCCCGCCTGGCGGCTCCGCGCCCGCCTCGCGCTCGGGCTGGTGCAGATGCGCCGCGGTGAATTGCTGGCGGCCATCGCCACCGCCGAAGCCGCGCTGGCCGAGGCCGGCACTGACGCACTCGACCGTGCCTATGCGCTGGCCCTGCTGGCCGAAGCCCAGTGCCGTTGCCAGCTGGAGCCCGAAGTGGCGCTGGGCCGGGTGCACGAGGCCGCCGCGCTGTTTGCCGCCGCCGGCAAAGCGGTGCCCCGGGGCCGCTGCGGTTATGTCGAATCCCTGCTGCTGGGCATGCTGGGTTTCGTTGCCGAGGCGCGCGCGGCGGCCGAGGCGGCGTTGGCGCTGGCGCTGGCCACTGGCGACCTGCTGGGCCAGGGCAATGCCTACAACGCCCAGACCTTCAACAACCCCGACCTGGCCGACTGCCTGCACCTGTGCAAGTTGGCGCTCGCGGCCTATGCCGCGGCCGGCTATGCCGAGCGCCAGGGCACGGCCATCCACAACATCGGCAACCACTACGTCACGCTGGGCCTGACGCGCCGTGCGCGCCGCCACTACCTGGCCGCGCTCGCGATCTGGCGCCGCACGGGTGCGACGGCGCTGCTGCCCTACACGCTGACGGCGCTGGCACGGCTCGACCTGGAGGCCGGCGCGCTGGCCGAGGCGCGCGCCTATGCCGGCGAGGCCGAGTCCCTGAGCCTGGCGCGCCAGAACCCGGGCTTTCGCTCCGAGATCGCGCGCCTGCGCGGTGAGCTGGCGATGGCGGAAGGCGACGCGGCGGCCGCAGCGGTGCAGTTCCGCCTGGCGCTCGACCATTCGCCGTCGGCCGCCCAGCGCATGGCCGACCTCGGCCTCATCGCCTGGGCCGAGCTGGGCACCGGCCGCCTGCAAGCGGCGCTGGATGCCAGCGCCGAGGCCGCTCGACTGCACTGGGCCCAAGGCCTGGCGCCGCTGGAGAACCTGGATCTGCCGGCCCTGTGGTGGCGGCGCTGCGAAGCGCTGCGCGCAGCCGGCCGGCGGCGCGAGGCCAGCGTGGCGCTGGCGCGGGCCTACCGCTTCGTCTGCCTGCGCTTGGCCGGCTTGTCCGACGAGGGCCTGCGGCGCAACTCGCTGAACAAGCGGCCGGTGGCGCGCGCCGTCGTGCAGGCCTGGCTGGCCGATGGCGGCCGCCCGCGTCATCTCAGCGGCGCGGCGCATCTGGACGAGCGCTTCGCCCGCCAGGTCGACGTCGGCCTGCGCCTGGCCGAGCTGGCCACGGGCACCGAGCTGCATGAGTTCCTGGTCGACGAGTCGGCCGAGATCAGCGGCGCCGAACGCGTGCTGCTGGTGCTGGAGTACGGCGGCAGCCTGCGCCACATCGCCAGCCATCTGATGCCGCAAGGGGAGGCCGGTGGCGAGGAGGCCCTGCTGACCGCCATCACACCCTGGCTGGATGAAGCGCGCGGCAGCCGCGCGGCGGCCCTGCGCATCGGCCCCGAAGGCGTGCCGGCCGTGCAACAGCGCTCCTGCCTCATCGCGCCGCTGATCGCCGAGCGCGAGCTGGTCGGCTATCTCTACGCCGACCTGGACGGTGCTTTCGGGCGCTTCCGCGAGGGCGACCGCGATCTGCTCGTCATGCTGGCCGCCCAGGCCGCCGTCGCGCTGGCCAACCTGCGGCTGCGCGAGGGCCTGGAGCAGCGCGTCGCTGAGCGCACGGCCGAGCTGCTGGCCAGCAAGGCCCAGGTGGAGCGCCGCGTCAACGAGCTGGCGATGCTGAACAACCTGCAGCAGAGCCTGTCGCCGGAGCTGAGCTTCGAGGCCATCATCCAGCGTGTCGGCGACCGCCTGTGCGAGCTGCTCGAGACCCAGGACATCGGCATCCGCTGGTATGACCCGGCCAGCGGCCTCAACCACTACCTCTACGAGCTCGAGCACGGCGTGCCCATCCAGCTGCCGCCGGAGCGGCCGGCGCCGGACGGGCCCTTCGAGCAGATGCGCCGCACGCGCCAGCCGCTGGTCTGCCGCAACGTGGCCGAGATCACCGCTGCCGGCCTGTTGGCCCTGCCGGGAACCGACCAGGCGCTGTCCTTCGCCAACGTGCCCATCATCGGCAACGACCAGGTGCTGGGCGCCATCCTGGTCGAGAGCTATGAACGCGAGAACGCCTTCAGCGAGGCCGACGTGCGCTTCCTCAGTACGGTGGGAGCCAGCGTCGGCGTGGCGCTGGAGAACGCGCGCCTGTTCGATGAGATCCAGCGCCGCACGCGCGAGAGCGCGGCCCTGGCCGAGGTGGGGCGCGAGATCTCCTCCACGCTGGACCTGGCCACGGTCATGAACCGCATCGCCGTGCATGCCAAGGAGCTGCTGGACGCCGACAACAGCGCGGTCTTCGTGCCGGAGGAGGAGGGCGGGGGCGCGGCGCGGCGCTACCGCGCCATCGTCGCCGTCGGCAGATACGAGAGCGAGGTGCGCGACGCCGTCATCACGGCCGGCGAGGGCATCATCGGCTCGCTGATCGCCAAGGGCGAGCCCGGCGTCATCAACGCCGCGCGCGACGACCCGCGCGGCGTCCGGATGGAGGGCACCGAAGAGGACCCCGACGAGCGCATGATGGTGGCGCCGTTGCGCGCCGGCCAGCGCGTGCTGGGCGCCCTGACCGTCTGGCGCCAGGGCGGCCAGCCGTTCCGCGACAGCGAGCTGAGCTTTCTGGTGGGCCTGAGCCTGGCGGCGTCGGTGGCGATGGAGAACTCGCGCCTGTTCGGAGAAGCCCAGGCCGCCAAGGCCGTGGCCGAGCAGGCCAATGCGGCCAAGAGTGCCTTCCTGGCGACGATGAGCCACGAGATCCGCACGCCGATGAATGCCGTCATTGGCATGAGCGGCCTGCTGCTGGACTCCACGCTCGACGGCGAGCAGCGCGACCACGCAGCCATCATCCGAGAGGCCGGCGAGGCGCTGCTGACCATCATCAACGACATCCTCGACTTCTCGAAGATCGAGGCGGGCCGCATGGACATCGAGAGTGCGCCCTTCGTGCTGCGTGACTGCGTGGACGCGGCCGTCGACCTGATCGCGCCGCGCGCCCGCGAGAAGGGCCTGGCGCTGGCCGTCGACATCGCGCCCACTGTGCCCGCTGGCATCAATGGCGACGTGACCAAGCTGCGCCAGATCCTGCTGAACCTGCTGTCCAACGCGGTCAAGTTCACCGAGGCAGGCAGCATCACCGTCGAAGTGGAGGCCGCTCCGGCCGAAGGCGGCGTGGAGCTGCGCTTCCTTGTGCGCGACACCGGCATCGGCCTGGGCGCTGAAGCCCTGGCCCGCCTGTTCCAGAGCTTCAGCCAGGCCGATGCGAGCACCTCGCGCAAATACGGCGGCACGGGCCTGGGCCTGGCCATCAGCCGGCGCATGGCCGAGCTGATGGGCGGACGCA
Organism: Roseateles sp. P5_B10; assembly: GCF_056400485.1. Lineage (NCBI taxonomy): Bacteria > Pseudomonadati > Pseudomonadota > Betaproteobacteria > Burkholderiales > Sphaerotilaceae > Roseateles > Roseateles sp. P5_B10. The sequence goes on along the minus strand of NZ_JBFULE010000110.1, from coordinate 51 downwards.
TGTGGGCCGAGAGCGACGGCCCGGGCCGCGGCGCGCGCTTCGGGTTCACGC
>NZ_JBFULE010000109.1:0-11613 GCF_056400485.1 Roseateles sp. P5_B10 | reverse complement strand
GGTGTCGGGGCTGAACCCGGGCACGAGTTGGACCGTCACGCTGAGCCCGAGCGCCAATGAGACCGTGTTCAGCCTGACACCCAACGGCGGCCTCAGCGTTGACAGCCATGGCGTGCTGGCCGTGCAGCTGGGCCAGACCGCCTCAGCGAGCGCCGCCCGCGCCAAAGTGAACTAGGCCTCGACCACAAAGAGGTCCAGCAGGTGGYTGCGGACCTCTTCGACAAGGCTTTCGAACCCGGCGCCGCGTTGCATTAGCGCGAAGGCATGAAGCGCGCCGGGGCTTGGCAGCTGGGTCAGGTCGCGCGGCGCGACCAGTCGCTCGTCGAGCATGGCGCTCGGCAGCAGCCCGATGCCGTGTCCGCCAACGATGCCAGCCTGCAAGGCCGTGGCACTGTTGGCCACGTAGCGCAGCTCCCATGGTTCCTTCGCCTGGTCCAGCGCCTTGACTGCGGCGTTGCGAAGCGGGTGCGACCCCATGGGGGCTACCAGTGGGATCACGGCGTGCGGTGCGATTCTGAAGCGTGGCGAAGCCACCCACGACAGCGGCACCCGGCACAGATCGACTGCACCGGCAACGCTGCCTGTCCCCACGCCAATCACCACATCCAACTGGCCGCCCGCAAACGCCCGCAGAAGCTCCTCGGTGCTGGCCTGGGTCACGCTCATCGAGCCGGCAGCCAGGCTGGCCTTGCCAAAATGGGCCAGCACGCCGACCTCCCGCGACAGCACATGCTCGTCGAGCCCCAGCCGCAAGCCCGGGCCCAGCCCGAGCGCCGATCGGAAGTCGCGGAAGATCCTGTCATTGCGGTTGATGGTTTCGACCGCGTACTCGTGCAGGATCCGCCCGTGCTCCGTTAGCTTGACCCCGCGTGCAGAGCGCCTCAGCAGTTGCTGGCCGAGCATGTCTTCCAGGCGCTTGAGCTGTTGGCTCACGGCCGATTGGGAGCGTCTGCTCACAGACGCGACCAACGTGAAGCTGCGCAATTCGACCAGCGACACGAACGTGCGCAGCATCTCGATCTCGATGTTGACGTTTTCGCTCATGCGCTTGCGGGCTGCGGCCGTTCCCGGGCGAGAGGTTTGCGGCCGCAACCTGGACGACAGGTCCCCTGCAAATTCACTTGGCGAGCAAGGTGGGTTTGACGCGGTGCTTGGTGGCCTGCTCGTAGTCATAGGCCAGCGCCAGCAGACTCGCCTCGTCCCACGCGCGCCCGACAAACAGCAGGCTGAACGGTGCCTTGTTCGCATACTGCCCAGCCGGCACGGTGACGCCGGGCAGGCCGGCGACGTCCAGTGCCGAGATTGAGGTCTCCGCGATCACCTTGTCGCTGAAAAGCGCAGGCAGTGATTCCAAGGCTTGTGGAACGACCATGGCGTCCAGTTGCTGGGCGGCCATCACGGCGTTGAAGACCTGCAGATACCGGGCGCGCAGCGCGAAGAAGGGCTCCAGCGGCGGTGCCTGGTCGGGTTGCGCCAGGGAAGCCTTCAGCGTCGGTAGCGCGTCGACGTACCAAGATAGGGTTCCGCCCGCATCGAAGGGCGAGGCATGGACCTGGTTCTTCAGCGCTGCCAGTGAGGGCACACCGAGCCCCTTGAGGTAGTTGTTGAGGTCATACGCTGCTGATTCGGTGCCCCGGTAGTCGTAGGGTTCACCAGCCAGCGCCAGTTCGGCAAAGCCGCTGCGTTCGAACGGGTCGGTGACGACGGTGGCGCCGCGTGCCATGAGCTCCTGGATCGCTTTGCGGTACAGGGCTTCGGTTTCAGGCGACAGGTTGGCCGTGTTCCATCCCGGCCCGTACAGTCCGATGCGTTTGCCCTTCAGCGCTTGGACGTTCAGCAAGCTTGTGTAGCCCTGAGCCGGAATATGGCCATCCGAAGCACTGGTCTTGGGATCACGGGCCGAGTAACCGGCCAGCGCGTCAAGGACCAGCGCGGCGTCGCGCACGCTCTGCGCAATCGGGCCCACCACGTCGCGCGTGCTGCCGGCCAGCGGCACGACGCCCGCAGTCGGTACAAGTGCGAAGGTTGGCTTGATGCCCACCAGACTCTGTGCCGCTGACGGATTCTGGATCGAGCCTCCCGTCTCCTCGGCCAGGCCGGCGGTGGCAAAACCTGCAGCTACCGCCGTGGCAGTGCCGCTGCTGCTGGCTCCGGGTGCAAGGTTGCGGTCGATGGCGTTGTAGGTCGGGCCTGCCCAGCTCGTGTTGGCGCGCGTGCCGTCGTCGCTGAAGGCAGGAATGTTGGTCTTGCCGATGATGATCGCTCCAGCATCGACGAGCCGTTGCACCACCACCGCGTGGTCGATCGGGAAGAAGTCCATGCCGCCCTTGCGCTTGCTCATCGCAGCCCACCCGGCGGTGGAGGGCATGCCTCGCACGTCCATCGACTCCTTGACCACCACGGGCACGCCCGCCAACGGGCCGAGGACTTCGCCACGAGCGCGCCGCTGATCGATAGCTCGTGCCTGCACGAGAGCGTCACTGGACAGCGTCGTGAAGGCGTTGTACGAAGGGTCATACGCCTCGATGCGACGCAAATAGGCGCGAGTCACTTCCTCTGACRTGAATCGCCCGGTGATGTAGCCGGCCCTGATCTCGTCGATGGAAAGCGCGGCGACGTCGATATCAGTGGAGGCAGGGCTGCTGCACTTGGGGTCGCCATTGCACAGGTCGACATTGGGAATGCCGGGACTGCCGCCACAAGCTGCGAGGCCCATGGAAATGATGGCGCCTAGAAGTGACTTCTTGAACATGGGAAACCTCCGCGGCGTGAGCGGCCGCAATTGAAGATGGGATGACACCGGCGCCGAGGCTCGAAGGGTCTTCGTCTTGCCGTCGGTACTTACGGGCATCTGCGGTACAGCCGCAGTGATGCCACTATGGTTTCGGCTGGTGATATGCGCGTTGCGCGCAATGGCCGCGAGATTTCAGATGAAACGCACGCGATGGGTCAGGATGACGTTGTGTCTCTATCCGATTCCGCCCTCAGCACGGTCAGTTTGGTGCTTCGCGTTTCAACGGCAACAAGCAACCGATGGTTCGAAACATTGGATCGGTACGCACAAGGCGAAATCTCACCTGAGCGCCGCATTCATGGCGCTGTAAAAGGTGATGCGATTGAACAAGACGAATCGAGATTCAGCCAGTCATCGCAACGCATTCCGAGCGCTGATGCTCGGTGCTTCGCTGCTGGCGATGGCGCGCTCCTCAGAGCTCGCCAAGGGGGCGGAGATCGTGCCCCGAAACCGCCTCGACCGACTGGAAGCTGAGCAGCAGCTCCCAGCGGGTGGTCAGGAGAGCGACGTGAACACGGGTGCGCGGTCATGAATGCCGAGCGAACGCCACTTCACGCCCGCCCGGTGTGTGTGCACTGCCAGATGCTCGCGTTTGCAACCGCTCTAGCGGCCGCCGTTGGCAGCGCGACTGTGCTGACGCTGGCACCGCCATCCGCAATTGACGGAACACCAATGTTGATGGCCAACTGCGCGTCAACCGTTGGTGTGACATGTCCAGAACGCTGCACGCCAACCTCGCGTTCTTAGTTTTGGACCATGCAAATTCGCTTGCTCAGCATCTCAGTCGCGCCTCTTTCCAAATCCCGGATTGAGTTTTTTGCGACTCGCTCCTCCTGGGATACGCAAGGTGCCAAGGACCACAGGGGTTGGCCAAATTTGAACCGTCGAACGCTGAACAGATGCCTAGTGCAACACGACCGGCAACCGACAAAGGCTCAACGCCAGCGCGCTGGACCTTTTTTCATTTGGCGGTCGGCACGACGACATTGGCTTTCAGATCCTTCATCGTCTTGAAGAGCGTCCGCCCGTTGCGCTGAGCCTGGTCTTCCTTGTTGTTGTTCATGACCACATGGACATCGAGACCCGGCCGGTCCAGCAGCTGAATCTGGTAACTAAGGCCCTCCAGCTCTGCATCGTCGTAGTCGTAGTTGAACCGCCCGCCGGAGTGCCCCGAGYGGTCGTTCCATGCCGCGGCATTGCGACCGTGCATGCGTACCAAGGCGTAGTCGTCGCGCGTCGTCTCCCAGATGGCGGGGACGGTGTTGCTAAGGCCCGTCGGCTCGTCGACGATGGTGTGCACCACACCCAGCTCCCGCTGGAACGCGATAGTCTCGGCCGCATGCGGGCCCTCGAACCATTTGTCGCTGCGGAACTCGACGCTCACCGTGTGGCCGGCCATGCGCTCCACACAATGGGAAGTCGCGCAGCGATTGCTGCCGATCAGCGCTTCGCAGGCCGCGAATTCGGGGCTTTCGGCGGCGTCCAGCCGCATCGCAGACGCACTCAAGCCTTGCTCTGCTCCTTCGCCGCTTGATCAAACGCCTCGTGCTCCAACGTGGGCATGCAAGCCCGCCTCAGGACTGAGCGCAAAAGATGGGCTTTGCGGCTGCACTGCCTGACTGCTCAAGGAACCCCTCGGCTGGAGTCGACCGAAACGCAGACTCAACGCGCACCGGAATTCTGCGAACGCGTCAGGTTGCACTCTCAGACAAAAAGCTGTGTCTTGCGGGGCAACCCGCCGAAAGCGCCAAACCTACATTGGCTGCATTGGTCGATAGACCAGACCTGATGGACCTGCCTACCCGTCCGTCCGCCCTCGAATCGTCAAYGGGTTCCAGTCATATGAGCGTCAGCAGCCTTGCCTACTCCACCGCAACAGCTTCAATGGCGGGTGGCGACGGCTACCTTCTGCAAAGTGAAAGCACTCTTGCCCAAGCCGTTGCCTACGCGATTGAGCGCAGCGCTGCCTTGGGTGCCAGTGAAGCAATCGCGATGGTCAGCGAACAGGGCGGAATCACCCTCACCGTCGCCGGTGGCAAGGTCGAGACGGCGGTGCGCGAAGGCAATCAAAGCCTGCGCATCACCGTCTATGCCGACGGCCGCACAGGCGTTGCATCGACAGAATCGCTCAGCCGCAGCGCCATCGACCGGGTGGTTGAACAGGCCACCGCCATGGCACGCCAACTTGAGCCCGATCCGGAAGCGGGCCTGGCCGACCGCGAAGCCTTGGCATGGACAACGCCGGACGTTCCTCTCTTTGCGCCCTCCGGTCAAAGCGCTGAGGATCTGACGGAGGCCGCCATGGCCATCGAGGCAGCCGCGATCTCGGTCGCCACGCGTGATGGCGTTCGGGTATCGGAGGCGGGTGCGGCCAGCCAGGACATGCGCTTCGCGCTGGCGACCAGCCATGGGTTTTGCCGGACGGGCAGCGGCTCGGTCCAGCGCCGCTGGTGCCAAACCATCGCCCAGCGGGGCGACGACATGCGCCAAGGCAGTTGGTCCTCGGTTGACCGGCGTCTTGAGGGTTTGCTGCCCAGTGCCGAAGTCGGCCGCATCGCCGCCGAAAAGGCGCTCGGCGTGCTGGGCGCCGACGGGCTGACCACCCGCCGTGTGCCCGTGCTGGTCGATGCGCCGGTTGCATCCAGCCTGGTGCTCGACATGTGCGGTCAGCTGAGCGGCGCTTCACAGTTTCGGCGCCTGACCTTCCTGCCCGACGCCATGGGGCAGCAGCTGGCCGCCTCGCACCTGACGCTGGAAGAAGATCCCTTCGAGCCTTATGGGCTGGCCAGCAGCACATTCGACAGCGAAGGCGTGCCTGGCAAGCGCCGTGCAATCGTGCGCAATGGCGTGGTCGAGGGCCTGTTCCTGGACACGCGCATGGCCCGCAAGCTGGGGCGGGCATCAACCGGCAACGCCGGCGGGATGCGCAACCTCACCCTGACCAGCACCACCACCGAACCGGGCGACAACCTGGCGGGCATGCTGCGCAAGCTGCGCACCGGCCTGTGGCTGACCCGTTTCATGGGCGGCAGCAGCAATCCGGCCACCGGCGTCTATTCGCGGGCGGCGGCAGGCTTCTGGGTTGAGAACGGTCAGGTCGTGCGACCCGTCCACGGCTTTACGGTGGCCGGCAATCTGCAAGACATGCTCAAGGCCATCGTCTCGGTGGGCACCGACGTTCACCGCGAGGGCTCGATCCGGGTCGGCTCGATCCTGCTGCTCGATATGCAGATCGCCGGACGCTGATCGACCCCCATTTGCTGAAAGAACCGATTCCCATGTCTTTGACCGCTTCCAATCGCCTGACGTTGGCTCAGGACAGGCTGCTTGTCGCCAATGACCTCGACACCAACGCGCTTCAGAATGGCCTGTCCGGCCTGTGGGCGCGGGGCGCCGAATACGGCGATCTCTATTTCGAATTGACCACGCGCGATTCCTGGTCGCTGGAACGCAGCAAGGTGGCGCGTGCCGCCTTCTCCATTTCGCAAGGCGTGGGCGCACGTGCCGTGACCGGCGACAACACCGCCTTTGCCTATTCCAGCGACATCAGCAACAAATCCATCACCGCCATCACCGCCGCAGCCCGCGCCATGCAGGCTCATGGCCAGGATGCCGCAGCGACCGGGCGGGGCGTGGAGATTGCCGGGGTGACCTGCGATTCGGGCGCCTACTCCACCATCGAGGCGGCAGGCGGCATGGACAGCGTCGAGAAGGTGGCGCTGCTGCAAAGGCTTGACCAGATGACCCGCGCCGTTGATCGCCGCATCACCGAAGTCTCGGCCCAGTTGTCGGTTGAAGACTCGACCATTCTGGTCGCGGCCACCGACGGCACGCTGGCCGGCGACATCCGGCCGCTGGTGCGGCTGGACATCTCGGTCATCGCCGAAAACAACGCCAAGCGCTCATCGGGCTCCGCCGGCGGCGGCGGGCGTTTTGCGCTGAGCGAGATGACCGAGGACCGGCTGGAACAGATGGTGCGCAAGGCCACGTCGATTGCGCTCGCCAATCTGGAGGCCAGGCCTTCACCGGCGGGTGAGATGACCGTGGTGTTGGGCTCAGGCTTCCCCGGCGTGCTTCTGCACGAAGCGATCGGCCACGGGCTGGAAGGCGATTTCCATCGCAAGCGTGAATCGGTGTTCAACGGCATGGTTGGCGAGCTCATCGCCGCACCAGGGGTCAACGTCTTTGATGACGCAACGCTGCCCAATGCCCGCGGTTCGCTCAATGTGGACGATGAGGGCGTGAATGGCCAGCGCACGATGCTGATCCAGGATGGCCGGCTGGTCGGCCTGATGCAGGACAAGACGAGCGCGCGAATCATGCGCGACACCGCGACCGGCAATGGCCGCCGACAGTCCTATTCGGATCTGCCCATGACCCGAATGACCAACACCTTCCTGGAGAACGGACCGTACGACCCGCAAGAGATCATCGCGTCGGTCCGCCATGGCATCTATGCGGTCGAATTCAGCGGCGGCACCGTCGACATCACCTCAGGCCAGTTCAATTTCTCGGCCGAGAAAGCCTTTCTGATCGAGAACGGCAAGGTGACCGCACCCATCGAAGGGGCCACCCTGATTGGCGTTGGCAACCAGACGCTCAAAGCCATCTCGATGATCGGCAATGACCTGGCCCTCGATGCCGGCGTCGCCGTGTGCGGCAAGAACGGCCAGATGGTGCCAGTCGGCGTGGGCCAGCCGACCATTCGGATCGACAGCGTCGTTGTCGGCGGAGCGGGGGGCTGAATCATGGGAGCGAAGAAAGAAACACCGGCGCAGCGCCACAGCAAAATCTTGATCATCGGCTCGGGGCCGGCGGGCTACACGGCGGCGATCTACGCCTCGCGCAGTGCCCTTGAGCCGGTGCTGATCGAAGGCTTGCAACCGGGAGGGCAGCTGACCATCACGACCGATGTAGAGAACTGGCCCGGCGACACCAGCGTGCAAGGTCCCGAACTGATGTCCCGAATGGGCGAGCAGGCGCGGCACCTGGGCACCGACATCATCAATGACTTCATCGTCGAGGTTGATCTGTCCAAGCGCCCCTTCGCGGCCGTGGGCGATGGCGGCGCGCGCTATAGCGCCGACAGCCTGGTGATCGCTACCGGCGCCAATGCGCGCTGGCTGGGACTGGACAGTGAACACCTCTATCGCGGCAAGGGCGTTTCGGCCTGCGCGACATGCGATGGCTATTTCTTCCGCAAGCGCGTGGTGGCCGTGGTGGGCGGCGGCAACACCGCTGTCGAGGACGCGCTGCACATGGCCAACTTTGCCAGCGAGGTGTACCTGATCCACCGCCGCGACAGCCTGCGTGCCGACAAGACCAACCAGGCCCGCCTGTTGGCCAACGAGAAGATCAAGCCGATCTGGAACGCTGAAGTGGCCGAAGTGCTGGGCGACGGCAAGAAGGTCACAGGCCTGCGCCTGAACCACCGCCTGACCGGCGAGACCTCGACCCTCGCGCTGGACGGCCTCTTCGTGGCCATCGGCCACGATCCCGCCACTAGCCTGTTCAAGGGTCAGCTGGCCATGGACGAGGACGGCTATGTTCTGGTGGCACCGGGTTCGACCGCCACCAGCGTCGCGGGCGTGTTTGCCGCCGGCGATGTGCAGGACAAGCACTTCCGCCAGGCTGTGGTGTCCGCCGGCATGGGCTGCATGGCGGCCCTGGAAGCCGAACGCTTTCTCATCGACGCCAAGGCCGGCGCAAGCCGGCCTCAATGACTCCCTGGGCGCCGCCCGCTTTTGGCGGGTGGCGCCTCCGCACAAAGGATCAACAAATGTCTCTTCTTAAAGTCACCACCGTCGACCGCTTCGAGGACGATGTGCTCAGCTCGTCGATTCCGGTTCTGGTCGATTTCCATGCCGCCTGGTGCGGCCCGTGCAAAGCCTCGGTACCCGCTCTGGAAGATGCCGCGCGCGAGTTCGAGGGCGAGATCGCCTTCGTCAAGGTCGACATCGACCAAGAGCCCAAGCTTGCCGAGGCCTACGGCGTGCAGAGCGTGCCGACATTCATTCTGATCAAGGACCGCGAGCCGGTGGAGCGATTCATCGGCCAGGTCTCTCGCGGCAAGCTGGCATCGGTTCTCGAGCCCCATGCCGGAGGCAGCCAGTGACCGCCTATCGCGCCTTTGGCAATGAAGCCACCAAGCAGGCCCTGAGGGCCGACATCCGGGCCAAGGGGCCGGTGTACGCCGCCTGGCTGACCCAGGCATCGATGGAGGGTGATCTGACGCCGATCTCGCAGGACTATGGCCTGCACCCGGCTCTGGCCCGCCTGTTGCCCGCGCTGGGCGCCTTTGGCGAGGGCGATGAAGCCCCTGCGTTCTATGACGCCCTGCTGGAAGCCATTCCGGTCGGCGCCGAGACGGCCAACATCGCGCGCCGCGCGGTGCTGCTGGCCTGGACGGACCCGATCTATGGTCGCGCACAGCGCGTCGAGGCAGGCCCCRTTCGCGAGGCCTGCGAAGCGGTCATCGCCCTTGTGCGTCAATCCATGGCCACATCGGTCGACAAGCAGACCTGGCGCGCGGCCCGCGCAAGGCTGGCACATGCGCAGCGGGAAGCACCAGCGCCCGACAAGGTGATTGATCTGGTGCTGTCGCTGGCCTGGGATCTTGAACAGGCGCCCGGCGCGGTTCAGGATGCGATGGTGGCCTGGACGGCGCAGCTGTCCGCCGAGGCAGATGCCGCAGACGAGGACCCGTTCACCGACGCCGAGGCCGCGTTCTTCAAGTCCACCATGGACCGCATCACTGAAGAAGTCATCGCCACCCTGAGCAATGAGAGTGACGGCGACGACTTCAACTACGAAGCCTTCCTGGAAGAAGCGAACAGGCGCTGGGCCGCTGATCTAGTCGCACAGCCGCTCAAGCTGCGATCCCTCGCAAGGCAGGCTCGCATCAAAGCCAGGCTTGCAGAATGGCGATCCATCGTGCAGAAGAAAGTGGTTGATGACGCCACGACGCTGGTCGTGTAATCCAGCTGTGTACAGCTAAAGGAGACGGTCTGGCGATCAGCTGGACCGATCACGGAACGCATGTCAGTAGCGCCTTCGCTCATTGCCGCCGTCTTCAACGACAGCTTTCGCGGCTCCCGCGAGGGTGAAGGTTGGCGTGTCAGCAGCGTTTCGCGTGACATCGCCACCGTACGCCACATCGCCACCGGCGCCTTCGCCTGTTCAATCGAGGGCGGCGCGGCCGCGGACGGCCGGGGCTTCTGCACCCACATCATCTTTCTGCGTTCCGGCAAACTGACGGTAGACCAGCATGGGCATCGGCGCAGGCTGCTGGCGGGCGACATCTTTGTGGCTTGCGCCTGGCAGCCTATGGCCCTGGCCGGGTCTGGCAAGGTGGACATGCTCGTCATCACCTTGCCGGGCTGGTGGTCGATGCAGCGCTTCATGGACAAGCTTCAGCTTCTGCCTGACCTCTACGTCAGCAACGAGTACTTTGCCGCTCCGATCATCGCCGACCTGGCGCAGCTGATCCTTGATCTCAACGACGGTGACGCGCTGGCCATCCCCCAGGCCCTGACGATGCTGGCAGACCTCCTGCGCACGGCACTGGCCGCTGGCGCCAAGGCGGAAGCCATCATGCCGCGGGCACGCGGGCGCATGGGGGAAGTCCTGTGGTTCATCGCCCAGAATCTGGATCAGCGCGGTCTGTCGGCCCAGGATGCTGCGGCGACCCTGAAATGCTCGGTGCGTACGATCTACAACACCTGCGCGGCCCACGGCACCAGTTTCAGCGCCTTGGTCACTGAAACCAGACTGGTCGCTGCGCAGTACCAGCTCATCCGGTCCAATGACCGCATTTCCCAGATCGCCTATGCCGTGGGCTTCTCCAGCCTGTCCCACTTCTCCCGGCTATTCCGGGCGCGGTTCGGCGTCACGGCCAAAACGATGGGCGCGGGCAACCGTGCCGAAATCATCGCGAACCAACGGGCCTGAGCAGGTCACGAGCAGAACGTGAAAGGCGCCGGCGCCGCCATATGGAAGATGGCAGACGCCGGCGCCGCTGCGGGTGGTCAGAAGTGCTTGCGCAGCGATAGCGTGTAGCGACGCAGACGCGGATCGAAATAGGACGTCGCGCCCACGCTGTAGGCAATGGCGCTGCTGATCGTCGGACCCTGGTTGTTGAACACGTTGTTCACGCCAAAGGTGATGTCAGTTCCGCGCAGAGCACCGCTCGCAGCGAAGAAGTCATAGCTCACATAAAGGTCGTGATAGACATGGCTCGGCACCTTGCTTGCGCCCTGCCACGTCTCCCACTGGCTGCAGGAGAAGGCTGACAGGGTGGACTGGCAGGCCCGGTAGTTGTCGTAGTACTGGGCGTTCCAGCCCGCGCTCCAGGCGTTCTTGCTCCAGTCGACCCCGACGTTGCCGCGCCACTTCAGCGGGCCATCGGAGAACCCGGACCGTTCCACCGCCGGAGCTCCCGCCTGCACACTGCGGCTCAGTTCCATCGTGTGGGTGGCGGCGGCATAGAAGCGCAAATGCCCCAGCGCCTCGCTCGTCGTGGCGTACTCGGCCTGGATGTCGAGCGCCCGAAGGCGACTGCGTGCCAGATTGAACAATGTCGAGTCGATCTGAGTGATGGGGCCAGGCTGACCGTCCGACCCCGGCCCGCGGACCACGCGCCCAGGGAAAGCAGCTTCGTGGTCGACAAAGTAGCTCAGTGGCAGCTTGCTGACCTCATTGGTCTTGCGGATATCGGTGTAGTCCAGCGAAATACGCAGACCCGGCACGATGCGCGGCGTCAAGATCATGCCCAGCGAGGTGCTCTTCGATTTTTCAGGCATGAGCGAAGCGCTGCCGCC
>NZ_JBFULE010000108.1:0-11618 GCF_056400485.1 Roseateles sp. P5_B10 | reverse complement strand
GGCCGAGCTGGTGGCCGCATCACTGGAGGAAGCCGGGCTGCCGCGCGCGGCCGTGCAGCTCGTCAACACGACGGACCGCGCCGCCGTGGGACTGTTGATCAGCTCGCCGCAATGGGTGGACGTCATCATTCCGCGCGGCGGCAAGGGGCTGATCGAGCGAATCTCTGCCGAGGCCAAGGTGCCCGTCATCAAGCATCTGGACGGCAACTGCCACAGCTATGTCGACGCCGAGGTCGACCTGGAGCAGGCCCTCAAGGTCGTCGACAACGCCAAGACGCAGAAGTACAGCCCCTGCAACGCGACCGAGTCGCTGCTGGTGCATGCGGCCCAGGCGCCAGCCTTCCTGCCGCGAATCGCGGCCATCTTCAAGGCCAAGGGCGTGGAGATGCGCGGCTGCCTGCGGACTTTGGCTTTGGTGCCTGGTGCGGTGCCGGCGACGGAGGAAGACTGGTCCACCGAATACCTCGCCCCCATCATCAGCATCAAGGTGGTCGATTCACTTGACGAAGCCATTGCCCACATCAATCGCTATGGCTCGCATCACACGGATGCGATCCTGACGACAAATCATCCCAACGCGATGCGATTCCTGCGCGAGGTGGATTCGGCCAGCGTGATGGTCAATGCCAGCACGCGCTTTGCGGATGGCTTTGAGTATGGGCTGGGTGCCGAGATCGGCATCTCCACCGACAAGTTCCACGCTCGCGGGCCGGTGGGGCTGGAGGGGCTGACTTCGATGAAGTGGGTGGTGTTGGGGCAGGGTGAGGTGAGGGGTTGAACAATGACTTCACCGGCCTTTGCACAGATCTGCGTCCAAGTTCAGCCGAACCGCGCGCCCGGATTCGACGTCAACCGGTTGATTGCGGCTGGCGAAGCGTTGGCGAGGAGCATCAAAGGTTGCCGGGGCTTTGACGCCTCGCAAGGCGAAGATGACGGTGCTTACGCCAACCTGATCTTCGTCACGCAGAACCCAGCTGACTCATGGCCCGAACTCCGAGTGGCGCTGCTCGATTCGGCCGAGTTCGGCACGGCGCTCAAGCAGTCCTGCATGTGCCTTTGCACCGGTAGCGACGGTTGGAACGACTGTCTGCTGCTCTATCACTTTGATCCCAAAGAGGCGCTGGACGAGCTGCTCGGTTAATGCAAGGCGTTTGGCACGCCGGTCGCCTGTTTCGATCCGACGGTTGGCCTCCGCGTGAGGCCCATGCCGGGAGTTCTGCCTTTCCGCTTGCAAGCGGAAAGGCCTTCGCCAGGCACAAGACAGTCCGCAGTGGACTGTCTTGTGTCCGGGCTCAGCCCCGGCGGGCGACCTTCTTTTTGAGCGACCAAAAAGAAGGCAAAAAGTCGCCCCCGATCCGCCCGCCCCTCCGCTGCGCTGCGGGGTTCCCTGCGCTGCTCAGGCCTTGAGGGGCCGCGCAAAACTCGCGCCGCTACGCTCTGCTCAAACAGTTGCGCGGAGTCAGTTCTTGAAGTGCGCTGCGCGCACGCCCCCAAGGCCCTGCGCTGCTCGGCGGGCTCAAAGGGGGGTGATTGAACAGCCCGGTGGCGGCCTGCTTTCGGGTTTGGCTGTTGCGGCTGCAGGGGAGAGCTTTTTGCCTACCCCGAACCGCTCAACGCAACCCCGTCACCTGCGCCTCCTTCGGCGCACTGATCACATAGTCCGCCATGAACCGCTGGCTGGCTCCCGCCGCCAGCGGCTGCTCCCACATCACCAGCCCTGCCTGCTTGCGCCACGCCTGAGTCGTCGGCGCGGGGCTGAACTGAGACTGCACCTTGATGTCCTCGTGTTGCGACACGGGGGAGGCCTCGACGAGCTGCAGGGTCACCGTGCCCGCCGTGTGGCGGTTCTCGACGACATAGGCGCGGCCATAGCGGTGCTCCGCTCGCGTGCTGATGAAGCCCGTGTTGCCGGCATTGCGCTGCTCGGGCTCAACCAGCACGCGCAGCGCGTCGTCGCGGCCGAAGGGCAGCTCCAGGCGCTCGTCGCCGCTGGCGATATTGAACAGGGTGCTGCCCACCAGCGCGCCGTCGCGCACCAGTTGCACGGCGCCGCGTGGCCAGGCGCCGGCGGGTTTGGCGGCGTCGGCCACGAGATAGGCGGCAGCCTCGCTTTGCGGCTGCACGCGGGCCAGCACCTTGGCCTGCAGCTTCTCGCTGCCGAGCGTCAGGCTGGCGCGCTGCGTGCCGCTGTCGACGTTGACGCGCAGCGGCAGCACGAATTCGGTCGCGTAGCTGCCCTCGAACACCCCGAGGTCGAAGCGCTCCAGCTTGCCTGCCGCCTCTTCGGCGGTGGCCCGGCTGACGAGGGTGGCCCGTTGGCCTGTCACGACCACCGATTCGGCAACTGACATCGCGGGTGCCGGCACGCGGGCGGTCGCCAGGTCGAGCTGCCAAGGCCGGGGCGAGCCGGGCCCGACCTTCTGAGCCACCTGCGCCGTTGTCAGCCGCAGCTTCACGTTCTTCCAGTCCTCGCCGCTTTGCTGCGACACCTGGGCCAGGCGCTCCAGATTCAGCGCGCTCGTGGTCGTGTCGAGCAGTGCGCGGTAGCTCGGCGCCCAGCCGGCTTGCGTCACGCGGTAGTTCAGCTTCAGCTCGGCCTCGCGCGCGGTCGACAGCCGCAGGCGCAGGCTGCGCCATTGCGGGTTGGCGGCGGCCACGCCGTCTCGCTCGGACTTGAGCGGGGCGAGCTGCTTGTCCAGGTCTTCCAACTGGCGGCGGATGGCGGCCTGGCGCAGCAGGCCCTCCAACGCAGTCTTGCGGATCGTGTCTGCCGTCGCGCCGATGCCTGTGGCCGGTGTGGCCCGCGCCTCGCCAGCGCCCAGGGCCTTGAGGTAGCCGAGGCCGGTGTCCAGTGCGCTTGACTCGGCGGTCAGCGTGTCACGCTGGCCCTCCAGCTTGCGGACCTGCTCGTCCAGCGGGCTTTGCGCGCACTCGGGCACGCGCTCGCGCGGCAGCGTCTCCAGTTGCACCGGCCCGAGGTTGACGCTGGCGGGCGCGTCGATCTGCAGCGAGTCAGGGTCGAAGCGGGCCGACAGGCAGTTCAGCACCAGCTCGCGCGCGCCGGCCGCGACGGTGGCCAGCCGCGTGACCTGGGCGCCGCCCGGGTAGACGAGGACTTCGTCGATGTGTGATGCCGGTGCGGCTGCCAGTACGCTGCCAGCCCCCAGGGCGGTGGCCAGGCTGAAAACGGTCGATTTCATGTTGTTGCTCCCCAGGCGAAGGCGCCCACGCGGCGCGGAAGTTACCACCTGGTGAGTCAGGCCGCGGCGAACCGCAGTGGGCGGCTCCTAGACCACCGCCCGCGCGAACTCGGCGTTCAGCGCCGCCACCCAGGGGGCGCGGGCCGGCGGTGGCAGGAAGCTCGCTTCGAGGCTGTTGCGCAGCAGCTGATAAGCCTCGCGCGCGCCCCATTGAGGCAGAGCGTCGAACAGCGCCGACAGGTTCTTGTTGAGGTAGCCGCCGAAGTAGGCCGGATCGTCGGAGTTGATGGTCACGGCCAGGCCGGCGGCCAGCAGTTGGGGCAGCGGGTGCATGGCCAGGTCGGGCACGACGCAGAGCTTGACGTTGGACAGCGGGCAGACCGTCAGCGGCATGCGCTCAAGCGCAAGGCGGTGCATCAGCGCCGGGCTCTCTATGGCCCGCACGCCGTGGTCGATGCGCTCCACGCGCAGCAGGTCCAGGGCCTCTTCGATGTAGGTCGGTGGCCCCTCCTCGCCGGCATGGGCCACGCGGTGCAGGCCCAGTTCTGCGCAGCGCACGAACACGCGCGTGAACTTGCTGGGTGGGTTGCCGCGCTCCGAGCTGTCCAGCCCGACGCCGATGAAATGCGCGCGGTAGGGCAGGGCTTGTTCCAGCGTGGCGAAGGCGTCGGCCTCGCTCAGGTGGCGCAGGAAGCACAGGATGAGCGCGGCGCTGACGCCCAGCTTTTCGCGCGCATCGGTGCAGGCGCGCGACAGGCCCTGGATGACCGTGCCCATGGGCACGCCGCGCGCGGTGTGCGTCTGCGGATCGAAGAACAGCTCGGCATGGACGACGTGGTCGCGGGCCGCCTTCTCGAAGTAGGCCCAGGCCATGTCGTAGAAGTCCTGCTCGTGCAGCAGCACGCTGGCCCCGGCGTAGTAGATGTCCAGGAAGCTCTGCAGGTCGGTGAAGGCATAGGCCGCGCGCAGCGCCTCCACGCTGGCATAAGGCAGCGCCACGCCATTGCGCGCCGCCAGCGCAAAGATCAGCTCGGGCTCCAGCGAGCCCTCGATGTGGATGTGCAGCTCGGCCTTGGGGGCGCGAGCCAGCAGCCCGGGGAGGGCCGAGCGGGGGATTCGGTCGAAGTCGATTTCAGTACTCATGGCCGTAGTGTCTTTGTGGGCCGAGCGCCGGGCCGTTCCCAAGCCGGCCCGTCTGGCGATGTGCTTGCGGCTCAATGCCGCAAGCATCGCCGTCCCCTCGGGGGACCGGCCAAGGTACTCCTTGGCCGAGGGGCTTCATTTCGCGCCAGGGACTTTGCCTTCGACACCTTTGACGAAGAACTTGATGCCGCCCAGGAAGGCATCATCAGCGACGGCATCCTTGGCCAGCACTTCCTTGCCGGTGTTGTCGACCAGCGGGCCCTTCCAGATCGAGAAGCTGCCGTCCTTGAGGCCGGCCTTGACCTGCTCGACCTTGGCCTTGGCCTCGGCCGGCACGTCGTCGGCGAGGGAGACGATGTCGATGGCGCCTTCCTTCACGCCCCACCAGGCCTTGCCGGTGGCCCACTTGCCGTCCAGCGCGTCGCGCGTGGCCTTGATGTAGTACGGCGCCCAGTTGATGACGGCCGAAGCCAGGTGGGCCTTGGGGCCGTAGGCCTTCATGTCGGAGTCCCAGCCGAAGGCGCGCTTGCCCTTTTCCTCGGCGGTCTTGAGCACCGCGGCGGAGTCGGTGTTCTGCATCAGCACGTCGGCGCCGCCGTTGATCAGCGCGGTGGCGGCCTCGGTTTCCTTCGGCGGGTCGAACCACTCGTTGACCCAGACCACCTTGGTCTTGATCTTGGGGTTCACGCTCTGCGCGCCCAGCGTGAAGCTGTTGATGTTGCGGATGACCTCGGGGATGGGGATGGAGCCGACCACGCCCAGGGTGTTGGTCTTGGTCATGGACCCGGCGATGACGCCGGCCAGGTAGGCGCCCTCGTAGGTGCGGCTGTCGTAGGTGCGCAGGTTCTCGGCCGTCTTGTAGCCGGTGGCGTGCTCGAACTTCACGTCCTTGTGCTCGGCCGCGACCTTGAGCATGGGTTCCATGTAGCCGAAGGTGGTGCCGAACACCAGCTTGTTGCCCTGGCCCACCAGGTCGTTGAAGACGCGTTCGGCGTCGGCGGCCTCGGGCACTTTCTCGACGAAGCTGGTGGCGATCTTGTCGCCGAACTCCTTCTCCAACGCCTTGCGGGCGTTGTCGTGCGCAAACGTCCAGCCGCCGTCACCCACCGGGCCGACGTAGGCGAAGGCGATCTTCAGCGGCTCGGGTTTGGCGACGGCGGCGGACGCGGGCGTCGCGGCGGCGGGGGGCTCTTCCTTCTTGGAGCAGCCCGCGAGTGCGGCGGCGGCCAGTGCGGCAAGCGCGAAGGTCCGGCGGGTGGCAAGGGRTGTCATGCGTTTCTCCTGAGGGGTGAGCGGTTGAGACAGGGAATTCAATGGCCGGGTTTGAAAGGCTTGCCAAGCGACGCCGGCATGTTGGCCTTGATCCAGGCCGGGTTGCGCGAGATCAGCACCAGCACGGCGATGGTGGCGAGGTAGGGCAGCATGCTCAGCCAGTGGCTGGAGATGGCGATGCCCTCGCTCTGCAGGTGGAACTGCAGCATCGTCACGCCGCCGAACAGGTAGGCCCCGAGCAGCACGCGGGCCGGCCGCCAGGTGGCGAAGGTGGTCAGCGCCAGTGCGATCCAGCCCTTGCCGGCCACCATGCCCTCCACCCACAGCGGCGTGTAGATGAGGGACAGGTAGGCGCCGGCCAGGCCGCACAGCGCGCCGCCGGCGGCCACGGCGGCGAGGCGGATGCGCCGCACCGGGTAGCCCAGCGCATGGGCCGACTCGGGCGACTCGCCCACCGCGCGCAGCACTAGGCCGGCCCGCGTGCGGTACAGGAAGAAATGCATCGCCACGGCCAGCGCCATGGCCAGGTAGACGACCGGGTGGTGCTCGAACAGCGCCTTGCCCAGCACCGGCAAATCGGCCAGGCCGGGTAGGGCCCAGTGCGTGCGCTCGGCCAGCCGTTGCTGCGTGTACTCGATGCCGACGAAGGCTGAGAAGCCGGCGCCGAACAGGCTCAGCGCCAGGCCGGTGGCGTATTGGTTGGTGTTGAGCCAGATCACCAGCAGCCCGAGAAAAAGCGACAGCACCGCGCCCGCGCCCATGCCGGCCAGGAAGCCGAGCAGGTCCGAGCCGGTGTGCACCGCGGTGGCAAAGCCGGCGATGGCCGCCACCAGCATCAGCCCCTCGGCGCCCAGGTTGACGATGCCGGCCCGCTCGTTGATCAGCAGGCCCAGGCCGGCGATGGCCAGCACCGTGCCGGCGCTCAGCGTGGCGGCAATGAGCAAGGCAATCTCGTTCATGCCGCCGCCCTCGCCTTGACCGCCGCCACCCAGCGCATGCGGTACTGCAAGCCGTGGTCGCAGGCCAGCAGCGTGAATAGCAATACGCCCTGGAAGACGCTGGTCAGCGCCTTGGGCAGGCCCATGCGGCTCTGAGCCAGCTCGCCGCCGATGTAGAACATGCTCATCAGCACCGACGAGAACACGATGCCCACCGGATGCAGCCGGCCGACGAAGGCCACGATGATGGCCGCGAAGCCATAGCCCACCGGCACATAGGGCGTCAGCTGCCCCAGCGGCCCGGCCACCTCGAAGGCGCCTGCCAGCCCCGCCATGCCACCGGAGAGCAGCAGCGCCGTCCACAGCGCGCTGCGCGACGAGAAGCCGGCATAGCGCGCGGCGGCCGGGGCAATGCCGCCGACCGTCAACGCATAGCCGCGGTAGGTGCGGAACTGGAACACCGCGAAGGCCGCCACGGCCAGCAGCGCGATGACCACGCCCACGTTCATGCGCAACCCGTTCACCAGGCGCGGCAGCCGCGTCGAGGCCGCGAACAGCACGGTCTGCGGGAAGTTGTAGCCATCCGGGTCCTTCCAGGGCCCGTAGACGAGGTAGTTCAGCAGCAGCGTGGCCACATAGACCAGCATCAGGCTGACCAGGATCTCGTTGGTGTTGAAGCGGTCGCGCAGCAACGCCACGACGCCGGCCCACAACATGCCGCCCGCGACACCACCCAGCAGCACCGGCACGACGAACCAGGCGGAGGTGCCGGGCCCGGCCTGCATGGCCACCCAGCCCGCGCCCAGAGCGCCAAGCACGAACTGGCCCTCGGCGCCGATGTTCCAGATGTTGGCGCGAAAGCACACCGCCAGGCCCAGCGCGATCAGTGCCAGCGGCACGGCCTTGACGCTGAGTTCCGACAGTGCCCGGCCATTCTTCAGCGGCTCGACGAAGAACAGCCGCAACGCCTGCAGCGGGTCCTTGCCCAGGGCCGTGAACAGCAGCACGCCGATGACCACGGTGAGCGCCAGCGCCAGTAGCGGCGCGGCCACGGCCAGCAGCATGGAGGTTTGCGTGCGCGGCTCAAGCCTGAGCATGGACCGGCTCCTCCGCGGTCGCGGGCCACAGCCCCGACATCCATTCGCCGATCTGCTCGCGCGTGGCCTGGGGCGTGGGCACCGACGGCGACAGCCGGCCGTCGGCGATGACGTGCAGCCGGTCGCAGATCTCGAACAACTCGTCCAGCTCCTCGCTGAACACCAGCAGCGCGCAGCCCTGGTTGCGCAGCCGCAGCAGCTCGCCGCGGATCTGCGCGGCGGCGCCCACGTCCACGCCCCAGGTCGGCTGGGCAATGATCAGCAGCTTCGGCTGCGCGTCGATCTCGCGGCCGACGATGAACTTCTGCAGGTTGCCGCCCGACAGCGTGCGGGCCATCGCGTCCGGCCCCGAGGCCTTGACGCGGAAGCCCTCGATCAATTTGGCCGCCAGCCTGCGCGCCTGGGCGATGCGTATCCAGCCACCCCGGCCCACCGCCTCGGTGCGCGTCAGCAGCGTGTTCATGGCCAGCGACAGCGTCGGTACCGCGCCGCGGCCCAAGCGCTCCTCGGGCACGAAGTGCAGCCCGGCGGCGCGGCGCCGGCCCGGCGTGGCGCGGGCGATGTCCTGGTCGAAGAGCTGGATGGTCCCTGCCGCCGCGCGCGGGTCCTCGCCTGACAGCGCCGCGAGCAGCTGCTGYTGGCCGTTGCCCGACACGCCGGCCACGCCGACGATTTCGCCGGCGCAGACGTCGAAGGCGATGTCCTTGAGCGTGACGCCGAAAGGGTCGAGCTGCTCAAGGCCAAGTTCAGCCACGCGCAGCACGTGTGCGCCGCGCTGGCCTTCGCGGGCGGTGAGCACCGGCGCATCGGCGCCAATCATCAGCCGCGACAGGCTGGCGTTGGTTTCCTTGCGCGGGTCGACCTCGCCCACCACGCGGCCGCCGCGCAGCACCGTGCAGTGGTCGCACAGCGAGCGGATCTCGTGCAGCTTGTGGCTGATGTAGAGGATGGAGCAGCCCTCGCCGCTCAGCTTGCGCAGCGTCACGAACAGGCTTTCGACGGCCTGCGGCGTCAGCACCGAGGTGGGCTCGTCCAGGATCAGCAGCTGCGGCCGCGTCAGCAGCGCACGCACGATCTCGACGCGCTGGCGCTCGCCGACGCTGAGCGTGTGCACCGGGCGGGCCGGGTCCACATGCAGGCCGTACTGCGCCGACACCACCCGCGTCTGCTCGGCCACCTCGGCCAGCGAGCCCGACTTGTCCAGCCCCAGCCAGATGTTCTCGGCGGCGGTGAGTGTGTCGAACAGCGAGAAGTGCTGGTAGACCATGCTGATGCCCAGCGCGCGGGCCTGCGCCGGGCTGGCCACCTCGACCTCGCGGCCGTTCCAGGCGATCTGCCCGGCGTCCGGCTTGGTGGCGCCGTAAATGATCTTCATCAGCGTCGACTTGCCCGCGCCGTTCTCGCCGAGAACGGCGTGGATCTGCCCCGGCGCCACCTTGAGATGGATGTCGTCGTTGGCCCGAACGCCGGGGTATTGCTTGGTGATGCCGATCAATTCAAGGCGAGACATGCCGGACGTCGCGGGAACTTCAGAAGTGGTATTCCGCGCGGATCATCGGCGTCTTTGCGAATGCGCCGCTGCCGGCCGGACCCTTGTACGGGTTGCCGAACTTGTTGCGCCAGTACTGGTACTCCAGCCCCACCTTGAACTTGTTCGGCGTCGCGCCGGTGGCGGCGCCCACGTCGTACATGATCTGGCCGTCGAAGTTGGTCTCGGGGCCTGTTGCGCCGCCGAACTCGTCCGTGCCCTTGCTGGCGATGTAGTTGGCAAAGCCTTCGAAGGCCAGGGGCAGCTTGCCCAGCGGGATGCTCCAGGCCGCCGTCAGCATCACATGGCTCTTGTAGTCGTAGCGCGGCGTCGCCGTGCTGCTGAACTTGTTGTACGGCGCGTTGCTTTCCTTCAGCAGCAGCAGGCTGACGTTGAGGAAGCCAGGCACGTCCATCATCAACGTGGGGCCGAGCACGAGCATCTGCTTGCGCGAGTTGTAGCCAGCATCCACCTTCACGTTGGCATCGAAACCGGCGGTGAGACCCACGCCACGGACGGGGCCGAAGGCGATGGGGCTGCCGGTGATCTTGCCGAAGTCCAGCGTGTGGCGATAGACGATGTAAACCTCGCTGGCGCCGCTGCCGGAGTTGGGGCTGGACGGGTCCTTCTTGTCGGACAGCAGCAGGTCGACGTTGAAGAAGTTGGTGCCGTAGGCGTAGCCGCTGGCATGGTTGAGGTCGAGGATGTTCTTGTGGATGTCGTTCGTGCCGAAGGGCTCGGCGAACTTGGTGCCGTAGCGATAGCCGATGGAGGTGTCGGCCCAGTCGGCGGCCTGGGCGGCGCCGGCGGCGAAGGCGGCGAGGGCGGTGCAAAGCAGGCGTGCGGTGGGTTTCAAGGCAAAGCTCCTAGGGGGTGGATGAAGAACGCGTGAATTGACTCTTGGCGGCCGGCATCGCCATGGCCGCTCGCACGAACCGGCATGGCAGGCTCATGCAATTCATGTGCCATTCGCATGCCCAGGAGCCGCGTGGCATCAGCTGCTCCGCCTGGCGCGGTAAAGCATGTCGAGCGTGATGTGCCGCACTTCGAGCTTGCTCTGCTGGATGTGGGCGCGCAGCAGGCGCTGGGCTTCGTCGGTGCGCCGCCGCGTGATGGTGCGCAGGATGCGGGCATGCTCGTCGTAGGTTGCATCCACGCGCGCGGGTTTGGTGAAGTCCAGCCGCCGGATGATGCGGATGCGTTCGGTGATTTCCCTGTGCACGCGGACCATCTCGCGATTGCCGCTGCCCTGCACCAACAGCGCATGGAAGCGCTCGTCCAGCGCGCCGACCTCTGCCGCGTCGGCCAGCCGCTCGGCAGGCGGCACCATCCAGATGTCGGCCAGTTGCTGCAGCTCGGGCCGTTGCTCGTGCTCGCAGAGGTGGCGTGCGGCCTCGCACTCGATGAGGGTGCGCAGGTCATAGAGCTCGTCCATCACGTCGAAGTCCAGCGGCGCCACCTGCCAGCCCAGGCGCGGCAGCAGCTGCAGGAAGCCCTCGCGCTCCAGCCGCTGCAGGGCGGCGCGCAGCGGCGTGCGGCTGACGACGACGCGCTGCGCCAACTCGGTCTCGGAGACGCGGTCGCCAGGCATCAGCGCAAAGTCAAAGATCATCTGCTTGAGCCGTACATAGGCCTGGTCGGCCAGGCTCGGGGCTTCGGCGGGCGGGGTGGGGGCGGGCTGGGTCACGGCAAGGTCGCGAGAGTCTCGGGCTCCACGATTGTTGGTGTGCCGCAGGCGAAGGGAATCATGCTGACGTGGGCCGCCACGATGCGCCAGCCCTCGGGCAGCCGCACCCAGGTCTGCGTCTGGAAGCCGCGCAGCGGCGTGTCGCTGCGCACGAACTCGACCTGCGCCACCGCCATGTCGGGACCGAAGGCGTGCAGGCGCAGGTGCTCCAGCCGCCGCGTGAAGGCCGGCGCGGGCGTGGCGGCGCGGTAGGCCTCCAGCTCGGCGATGCCCCATTGCCGGTCGGCGATGCCGTAGCGCGTGACGCGCGCGTCCTGCCAGAAGAAGGCGTTGAGCGCGGCCACGTCATTGCCCATCAGCGCCTGCTCGTAGGCGTCGAACACGGCGCGCAGCTCGGCCAGCACGGCCGGTTCGTCGACGTGGCGCGGGTCCATCATGGCGCGGCAAGGAAGGCGCGCCAGCCGCCGTGATGGCTGATGTCGGGTGCGCCCAGCAGCGCGGCGCCTTCGCAGATGAAGCCCTTGACCCAGCGKCCGTCGGCCAGCTCCAGATTGCCGAGACCCAGCGGCGGCGGGATCAGCGCGAGCAGCGAGCCGACGCTGGCCACCGGCAGTTCGTAGACCTCGACCTCAATGGCGTGGCCGGCCTCGCCTTCAGGCACACGGGCCAGGCCGGGCTTGGGCGGTACGGTGCCTGGCAGTGCGTGCAGGCGGTAGCGCGGCGCCGTTTGCGTGCGGGCCTGCAGCCGCGCGC
>NZ_JBFULE010000107.1:0-11698 GCF_056400485.1 Roseateles sp. P5_B10 | reverse complement strand
GTCACCAAGGGCGTCAAGGCCCTGGTCATCGCCTCCATCGACGGGTCCACGCTGTCCGGCGTGCTGCAGAAGGCCGCCGAGAAGGGCGTCAAGGTCGTCGCCTATGACCGCCTGATCCGCGGATCCAAGAACGTCGACTACTACACCACCTTCGACAACTTCCAGGTCGGCGTGCTGCAGGCCGAGTCCATCGTCAACCGGCTCGGCCTGAAGCAGGGCAAGGGGCCCTTCAACCTGGAGGTGTTCGCGGGCTCGCCCGACGACAACAATTCGGGCTTCTTCTACGACGGCGCCATGAGCGTGCTCAAGCCCTACCTGGACAGCGGCAAGCTCGTCGTGCGCAGCAAGCAGCTGGGTGCGATGAAGGTCGGCATCCTGCGCTGGGACACCGCCACCGCCCAGGCGCGCATGGACAACCTGATGTCGGCCTTCTACGGCAAGGAGAAGCTGCATGCCGTCCTGTCCCCCGCGGACATCCTGTCGATCGGCATCATTTCTTCCTTGAAAGGCGTCGGCTACGGCAGCGCGAGCCAGCCCATGCCGGTCATCACCGGGCAGGACGCCGACCTGCCGTCGGTCAAGGCCATCCTGAGGGGTGACCAGGCTTCCACCGTCTTCAAGGACACCCGCCAGCTGGCCAAGGTCACGGCCGACCTCGTCGATGCGGTGCTCAGCGGCCGCGCGCCGCAGGTGAACGACACCAAGACCTACAACAACGGCACCAAGGTCGTGCCGTCCTATCTGCTCAAGCCTGTTGCAGTCGACGCCACGAACTGGAAGCCCGTGCTCGTGGACAGCGGCTATTACAAGGAAAGCCAGCTGAAATGAACCTGCCCCTCGCCCAACCTCGCGTCGCTGAACGCGAGCAAGTCTGGTCGGTCTTGCAGACCGCGCTGCGGCATGAGCCGCAGCCCTTCGGCAGGCACAAGCCGCCCACCGGGCACCTTGCGTCCGGCCTCAGCCCCCGCGGGGACGGCGATGCTTGCGGCGTCGAGCCGCAAGAACATCGCCAGTGCGGGCCGGCTAGGGAGCGGCCCGGCGCTCGTCCCGCTGTGTACTCAACGGGCAACTGAAATGGAAACCGCAGGCAATCAGCCGAGCGCGCTGCTGGAGATGCGCGGAATCGGCAAGAAGTTCCATGGCGTGGTCGCCCTGAAGCATGTCGACCTGGCCGTCCAGCGTGGGCAAATCCACGCCGTGGTCGGCGAGAACGGCGCCGGCAAGTCCACGCTGATGAAGATCCTCTCGGGTGTCTACCCGCACCCGGACTACGAAGGCGAGATCCGGTTCGGCGGCCAGCCGCAGCGCTTCTCCGGCATACGCCAGAGCGAAGCGCTCGGCATCGTCATCATCCACCAGGAGTTGGCGCTGATTCCGCAGCTCTCCATCGCCGAGAACCTCTTCCTCGGGCACGAGCGCGCCCAGCGCGGCGTGATCGACTGGACGCGCACGCACGAGCAAGCCGTCGAGCTGCTCCGCCAGGTCGGGCTTCAGGAGTCACCGAATACGCTGGTGGGGGACATCGGCGTCGGCAAGCAGCAGCTCGTGGAGATTGCCAAAGCGCTCGCGAAGGACGTGAAGCTGCTGATCCTTGACGAGCCCACAGCCAGCCTCAACGAGGATGACAGCGCCGCGCTGCTCGAATTGCTGAAACGGCTGCGCGGCCGCGGCGTCAGTTGTGTGCTGATCTCCCACAAGCTCAACGAGATCGCCGAAGTGGCCGACGCCGTCACGGTGCTTCGCGATGGCTCGACCATCACCACGATGGACTGCAGGGAGGCGCCGCCAGCGGAGGCGGCCATCGTTCGCGCCATGGTCGGGCGAGACATGCAGGACCGCTATCCCAAGCGGCAGTCCAACCCAGGTGAAGTCCTGTTCGAGCTGCGCGACTGGTGGGTCGAGCACCCGCTTCACGTGGGCCGCGAAGCCATCAAGGGCGTCAATCTGAATGTTCGCCGCGGCGAGATCGTCGGCATCGCCGGCCTGATGGGCGCGGGCCGAACCGAGCTCGCGATGAGCGTGTTCGGCCGCTCCTGGGGGCGCCGCATCCGCGGCTCCGCCTGGATGGGCGGGCAGCAGGTCGACGTCTCGACCGTCCGGCGGGCTATCAAATCAGGGCTGGCCTATGTCACCGAGGACCGCAAGGCCCTGGGGCTGGTGCTGCAGGAAAGCATTGCCCGCAACACCAGCCTGTGCCGGCTGGAAGGCGTCTCGCGCTTCGGCGTCATCGACGAGGCGCAGGAGAGCACGGTGGCAAATGACTTCCGGCAGCGGCTGGCCACCCGCTGCGCCAACGTCCAGCAGGCCGTCGGCGACCTGTCCGGCGGCAACCAGCAGAAGGTGRTGCTGGCCAAGTGGCTGTTCACCGACCCCCAGCTGCTCATCCTCGACGARCCCACCCGCGGCATCGACGTCGGCGCCAAGTTCGAGATCTACAGCCTGATTGCGAGCCTGGCCGCCCAGGGTCGGGCAATCCTGATGATTTCGTCGGAGCTGCCCGAGCTGCTGGGCCTGTGCGACCGCCTTTACATGATGAACGAGGGCGAACTGGTGGCTGAAATGCCGGCTGCCGGCGCCACCCAGGAAACCGTCATGCACGCCCTCTTGGGCACCCATTGAAACCCATCCTCATGTCTTCCTCTTCCCTGCGCAATTTCCTGGCATCGCACCTGCGCGACTACGGCATGCTGCTGTCGCTGGTCTGCATCATGGGGTTCTTCCAGGTGCTCACCGACGGCACGCTGCTGCAGCCGTTGAACCTGACCAACCTGTTCCTCCAAAACAGCTACATCGTGGTCATGGCCCTCGGGATGCTGCTCGTGATCGTCGCGGGCCACATCGACCTGTCGGTCGGTTCCATCTGCGGCTTCATCGGCGCCCTGGCAGCCATTCTGATGGTCGAGCAGGGTTGGCCCGTGCTGCCGGCCGCAGCCGTGTGCCTGGTCGCCGGCGCCCTCATTGGCTGCCTGCAGGGGTGGTTCGTCGCCTACCTGAAGATCCCCTCGTTCATCGTCACCCTCGCGGGCATGCTGGTGTTCAAGGGGCTGGCGCTTGCCCTGCTCGGCGGCCAGTCCATCGGCCCCTTCCCGGAATCCTTCCAGCTACTCAGCAGCGGCTTCCTGCCCGACTGGCCGGCGGGCGAGGAGCGTCATCTCAGCTCCCTCGTCATCGGCTTCGGCCTGGTGGCATGGCTGGCCTGGCGGGAGCTGGCCACGCGCCGCAAGGCCGCAGCGCTCGGCGCGGCGTCCGAGYCGGCAGCGCTCTTCGGCCTGCGGCTGCTGACCCAGTCGGGCGCACTGGCCGGGCTGGTCTGGTTGCTGGCCTCGTACAAGGGCCTGCCCAATGTGCTGCTGCTGATGGGCATCCTGATCGCCGCCTACGTCTTTGTGACCCGCCGCACGACGCTCGGCCGGCGCATCTACGCCCTCGGCGGCAACGAACGTGCCGCCCGGCTGTCCGGCGTCCCCACCGAGAAGCTGACGTTGCTGTGCTTCGCCAACATGGGCGTCATGGCGGCACTTGCAGGCCTGGTTTTCGCGGCCCGCCTCAACACGGCCACGCCCAAGGCAGGCCTGGGCTTCGAGCTCGATGTGATCGCCGCCTGCTTCATCGGCGGGGCCTCGGCGTCAGGCGGCGTCGGCAAGGTGCTCGGCGCGGTGATCGGCGCCTTCATCATGGGGGTGATGAACAACGGCATGTCCATCCTCGGCGTGGGCATCGAATGGCAGCAGGTCATCAAGGGCGTCGTGCTGCTGGCTGCCGTGGTTTTCGACGTGTACAACCGCCGAAAAGGTGGGTGACGTCCCGGCCGCTGGTCGATGACCGGCGCCAGTTACCCCCGCGGTGTCCGCTGCGGGCTGGCACAGCCCAGCGAAGGGCATCAGGCGGCGCCGGTTCCTTCGCCGACCCAGCGGCCCAGAGAGGCCAGCAGATGTGAGCACATGGCTGCAGCTGCCGCCTGCGGGTTGCGGGCTTCCAGCGCGTGATAGATCGCCTCGTGCTCCGCGAGTGCGGCCTGCCAGGTGTGCGTGGACTCGGCCTGGCCACTCATGCGTGACGCGATGGGGCTGTGACGGCCGTCGAAGAGCGTTCCCACCACGCCGACCAGGACGGAGTTGCCAGCCATCTCGGCAATGCTCAGATGAAAGCGCCGGTCCGACTCGACGGGCTTGCGGCCACTGGCATGGTCCTCACGCATGGCGTTCAATGCGTCCTCGACGCGTTGCAAGGATGCCTTGCTCACCCGCGCTGCCGCGAGCGTGATGATCGCGCTCTCCAGCACGACACGCGCCTGCGCCAACTCGGCAGGGCTTTCGCCCAGTGACGAGGTTGCGACTTCGCCATTCATGGGCGGCGCGCTGACGTACACACCCGAACCGCCGCGGATCTCCACGCGGCCGTCGATCTCCAGCGCGATCAGCGCCTCGCGCAGCGACGGCCGCGAAACACCGAGCTGCAGCGCCAATTCCCGCTCCGCTGGAAGCCGCCCCCCCGTGGAGATTCCCTCCGCGTCGATCAGCGCACGGATCTTGTCGGCGACCAGCTGATATTGCCGACGCACTTCGCCGACGCGGTGTTGGTTGGGCATTGGAACCAGCGCTCGTTGTTAATTGGACAGACCAAATGGTATCGCAATCAATCTCGCGCGCCGCACCGCTCATCGCCGACACCAGTGAAACGATATTGGGGAATACACCGGTAAGACCAATCCAATCATGTATGGCAAAGTGGCTTGACCAAATTGGTTTGACCAGCCATCGTGCCAAAGTGACGAACCGAGGGCAATGACAGCGTTGCCAACACGGAGGACGCTCGAAGCGCCAAGGCAGGAAGGCGGACCGTTGGACAGGGAAGAGCAAGCCGGGCCGCAGAGCCCCCGAGAGCAACCACCAGAGACAAGATGAACACGCACCGATCAAAACGGACGCCGACGAAGTGGTCGACTCCATCGTCGCCGAAGACATCGGCAAGCTGCCCGACAAGGCGATCGGTGAAATGCTGCAGCGGCTCGCTGACATGAGCGTCGATCGCACGATGTCCAGCGTCAGGTCGCTCAACGTCATCGTCGGCGGCCGTTGAAGTCCCTTCCTTGCGAATGAGCATGAACAGCACCCCCACGTCCCGCCGCCGGTTCGTCACCTCGGCCGCGCTGCTGCCGATGCTCAGTGCCCTGCCCCACTGGGTGCAGGCCGGCGCGGCCGGCATCGGCGCCGATGCACTCAGCCTGTGGTACGACCAACCCGCCGGCCCGTGGATCGAGGCCCTGCCGGTCGGCAACGGGCGCCTGGGCACGATGGTCTTCGGCCGCCCGGCCCAGGAGCGGCTGCAGTTCAACATCGACACGCTGCACGGCGGCGGGCCCTACGTCCAGGACAACCCGAAGTTTCGCGAGGCCCTGCCGCAAGTGCGCGCCCTCATCGACCAGGAACGCTGGAAGGAGGCCAACGAGCTCGTCTCCGAGGCGCTGATGGGCAAGCCCATCAAGCAGATGCCCTTCGGCGCCGCCGGCGACCTGCTGCTCGACTTCCCCGGCGTGAAGGCCGCAGCGCGCTATCGGCGCAGCCTGGATCTCGACAGCGCCATCGCCACCACCAGCTTCATCGACGGCAGCGGCCGCCACCGGCGCGAGACCTTCTGCAGCGTGCCGGACCAGGTGACGGTGATCCGGCTGGAGATCGAAGGCGACGGCACGATCGACCTGGACCTCGGCTATCGCCATCCCGACTACCAGCCCTATGGCGGCTTCGGCGACACCAAGTACGACAAGGATGGCGTCGTCTTCGTCGGCGCGCCCTGGGACCACCGTGAATCTCTCTTTGCAGAGAAGCGGCCCGGGTCGCTGGCCGTCCGCGCCGACGGCAGCGACGCGCTGCTGATCGAGGGCCGCAATGTGCAGGCCTTCGGCATCCCCGGCCAGCTGCGCTATGCGCTGCGCGTGCAGGCAGTGGGCGATGGCCGCATCGAGGCCAGCGGCGACCGGCTGCGCGTGCGCGGCGCGCGCCAGCTGACGCTACTTGTCTCCGGCGAGACCAGCTATGTGAACTGGCAGGACACCAGCGGCGACCCCGTGGCCGCCGTGCGCCAGCGCACCGCCGCTGCCGCGCGCAAGCCGTTCACCAAGCTGCGCGACGACCATCTCAAGGCCCACCGCGCCTTGTTCCGCCGCCTGCACATCGACCTCGGCGGCCACGAGGCCAATGCCCGCTCCACCGACGCCCGCATCAAGGGCGTGCCCCGGCAGCCCGACGCCGCGCTCGCCGCGATGTACGTCCAGTACGCGCGCTACCTGCTGCTGTCGTCCTCGCGCCCGGGCAGCCAGCCGGCCAACCTGCAGGGTGTGTGGAACGAAGTGCTGCACCCGCCCTGGGAAGGCAAGTACACGATCAACATCAACACCGAGATGAACTACTGGCCCGCCGGGCCGGCGAACCTGGGCGAGTGTGTCGAGCCGCTGCTGAAGATGGTGGAGGACCTCGCCGTCACCGGCGCGCGCACGGCCCGCAACAGCTACGGCGCGCGCGGCTGGGTCGCGCACCACAACACCGACCTCTGGCGCGCCACCGCGCCCATCGATGGCCCGCTGTGGGGCATGTGGCCCACGGGYGGCGCGTGGCTTTGCACGACGCTGTGGCAGCACTACCAGTACAACCCGAGCTCGGCCGTGCTGCGCCGGCTCGTGCCGCTGTTCAAGGGCGCCTCGCTGTTCTTCCTCGACACGCTGGTCGAAGACCCCAAGGGCCGCGGCCTCGTCACGTCGCCCTCGCAGTCGCCGGAGAACAACCACCATACCGACATCGCACTGTGCGCCGGGCCGGCAATGGACCGCCAGATCCTGCGCGACCTGTTCGACGCGGCCATTGCGGCACAGGCCCAGCTTGGCGAGGACGACCCGGCATTCACTGCTGCCGTCCGCAAGGCGCGAACCCGCCTGCCGGCTGATCGCATCGGCGCGCAGGGCCAACTGCAGGAATGGCTGGAGGACTGGGATGCGTCGGCCACCGACCAACAGCACCGCCATGTCTCGCACCTGTACGCCGTCTACCCCAGCGAGCAAATCAACGTGCGCGACACACCCGCGCTGGCTCAGGCCGCCCGCAAGACGCTGAACACCCGCGGCGACGAAAGCACCGGCTGGGCCACCGCCTGGCGGCTGGCGCTGTGGACGCGCCTGGGCGACGGCGAGCGGGCCTACAAGGTCCTGCAAGGGCTGCTGGGACCGGCGCGCACCTACCCCAACATGTTCGATGCGCATCCGCCCTTCCAGATCGACGGCAACTTCGGCGGTGCTGCTGCCATCCTGGAGATGATCGTGCAGTCCTGGGGCGGCGAGGTGCATCTGCTGGCCGCCCTGCCCAAGGCCTGGCCAGCAGGCGCCTTGCACGGCGTGCGTGCGCATGGCGCCCTGACGCTGGACGTGGACTGGAAGGAGGGGCGACTCAGCCGCCTGCAGCTGCGTGGACCGGCGCTCGCCAAGGTCGCGCTGCGCTACCGCGGCCAGCACCTCGAACTCCGCCTGAACAGCCAAGGCCGCGCCCGCGTGGGCGCGGCCGACTTCGAACACCCCGAGGTCGAGCCCAAGCACTGAGCCGGCCTCTCCATAACGCTCGTGACCGGAGGAGACAACCGGCCGAGCACCTTCACCAGAAAGGTAGAACCATGAGACTGAAGTTGGGAACCTTGATGCTCGCCTTGGGAGCCGTTGCCGGCTCGCCAGCCCTGGCGCAGACATGCACGCCGACGGCCATCACGCCCTATGTCAAGGTCAACGGCACGTGGACCCAGACGGCCTCGGCCACCATCAAGACCGGCGCCTCGGCCATCCTCGGCCCACAGCCGACATCCGGCGGCATGTGGAGCTGGAGCGGCTGCGGCACCGCCGGTGCGTCGCGAGAGCAGACCATCCAGCCGCCCGCGGCCTGCAYGGCCACCGCCACCTACACCAACAGCTGTGGCGCCAAGACCCAGCAGGCTTTCTCCATCAAGGTCGGCACCTGGGCGAGCGCGAAGTTCGGCGGCGGCGGCTACGTCAGCGGCCTCGTCTTCCACCCGACCACCGCCAACCTGCTGTACGCACGCACCGACGTCGGCGGCGCCTACCGCTGGAACCAGGGCACGTCGTCCTGGGTGCCCATCACCGACGRCCTGGGTTTCGGTGCAGCCGAGGCCCGGTACCACGGCGTCGAAAGCATGGCCGTCGATCCGAACAACGACCAGCTCGTCTACATGGCCACCGGCATGTACGTGTCTGAAGGCAACGGCCGCCTGTACATGTCCAGTAACCGCGGCGACACCTGGACCTCCGCCGCCCTGCCCTTCCCGCTGGGTGGCAACAACCCCGGCCGGGCCATCGGCGAACGCCTGATGGTCGATCCCAACAAGCCTTCGACGCTGTTCTACGGCTCGCGCACGGCCGGCCTGTGGAAGAGCACCGACTCGGGCCTCACCTGGGCGCAGGTCACGTCGTTGTCGACCCTCAAGATGACCGCGGACCAGATCAACGCCAACGGCGGCACGGCCATGGGCGTCGAGACGGTCGTCTACGACACCAGCACCAAGGGCAGCGGCTCGGCCACGCAGACGATCTACGCGGCCGTCGCCCCGGACTACGCCAATGCAGCGGGCCTGGGCTCAAGCCTGTACAAGTCGACCAATGGCGGCGCCTCYTGGACGCCGGTCACTGTCCCGGTCGCCGGTTACCACATCCCGCACATGGCACGCGCTGCGGACGGCATGTTCTACATCGCCTTCACCAAGGACGCCGGGCCAGGCGCCGGCGGCCCAGGCCGGTTCTACAAGTTCGACGGCAGCAATTGGACCCTGCTCAAGAGCGTCGACCCGATCGGCGGAACCAACTTCGGCTTTGGCGGCGTGTCGGTCTACGGCAGCGGCGCGACCACCCGCATCGCACTGGGCGTGACCAACTCCTGGGGCAACTGGAGCGGCCAGCAGATCGTGCAGCTGTCCGACGACGCCGGCAGGACCTGGCGCGAGATCGAAGCGGTGACGCCGGGCGAGGTCACTGCGGGCTGGGTCGACGATGTCGAGATCGATCCGTCCAACCGTGATCACATCCTGCATGTCTCCGGCGGCGGCATCGTCGAGACGCGCAACGCCTCCTCGGCCACGCCCACCTGGGGCAGCACGATCAACGGCATCGAGGAGACCGCCGTCCTGAGCCTGGCCACGCCACCGGCCGGCGCAACGTACGCGGTCGTCAACAGTTCGGGCGACGTCGGCACCTGGTTGCACACCAACCTCGCGACCAAGCCGACGCTGACGCCGGGCACCGGCTGGAGCAATGGCTTCGCCGCCGACATGGCGTGGTCCGACCCACAATACGTGGCCACCATCGGCTACAGCCACGAAAACGGCACCGGCTTCGGCTTCTGGTCCGGCGACGGCGGCAAGACCTGGACGAAGTTCGCCACCAACGCGCCCGGTGTCGCGACCAACACGAACCAGGAAGCAAGCATCGCGGTCACCGCTCGCAACAAGGCGGTCTGGGCACCCGGCAACTCGGTGCCGTCGTACACCACGGACAACGGTGCCACCTGGGTCTCGACCAACCTGCCGGCGATCAACGACATCTACAGCCGCGGCTACCACCTGGCCGCAGATCGCAAGAACCCGAACAAKGTCTATGCCTACGATTCCGGCGGCAATTGGTGGGGCACGCCGGGCAAGGTTTACGTCTCGACGGACGGAGGCCGCACGTTCACGCTGAGCCAGGGTTCGGTGAACGCGGGACTGGCCCCGAACTACTTCGCGAACACCTCGCTGGCGGTCAACCCCAACGTCGAGGGCGAGCTCTGGCTGGCCGACGGCAACACGGTGTACCGCTCGACAGATTCGGGCGCGACCTGGGCCAAGCTCAGCAACTTCGCGTCGATCTTCAATGGCAACCAATGGGCCCAGGTGCAGGGCGCCAGCGTCATCGCGCTGGGCAAGGCCAAAGCCGGCGCGCCGTACTCGGCCGCGGTCTACGTCGTGGGCGTGATCAACGGCGTGTGGGGCGTGCATCGCTCTGAAGACGCCGGCGCCACCTGGACGCGCTTCAACGACGACGCCCACCAGTTCGGTGGCATCGGCGTGATCGCGGCCGACCAGAACATCTACGGACGGATCTACTTCAGCGGCACCGGCCGGGGCATGCTTTACAGCAACTGAAGCCATGGCTCGGCAGGCTCGCATCCATCTCCAGGCTGGGGCCTGCCGCTCCTATCCCTCACTGTCGTGGAGGTCGTGGCCTGGCCCTGGGCCGGCCTCCCACAACGTTCGCATCCGGCGGAGACAACCGGCCGAGCACTTTCAACCTTGAAAGGAAGAACATGAAAACTTTGATACCCGCACTGCTGCTCGCCTTCGGGGCGAGCGCAGCCCCGCTAGCGCTGGCGCAGAGCTGCGGCAGCGGCGGCGGCGCCACCGTCTGCCTGACGGCCACCGGCACGGCCAGCAACGTCCAGCTGGGTTGGACCGTCAGTGGCACCGTCACGTCGCTGGAGATCTTCCGCGACACCGACGCCGACCCCAACGGCCGCACCCGCATCGCCGTRCCGGGCASCARCGCCAGGAGCTACACCGACGCCTCGGGCAACATCGGCACGCGCTACTGGTACTGGGTCAAGTTCACGACCAACGGCGGCAGCTACAACTCCGGCTCGGCCAACGCCACGCTTGGCGCCGCCTGCAAGCCGACGGCCATCACACCCTACATCAACGCCAACGGTGCGTGGACGCAAACGGCATCGGCCACCATCAAGACCGGCGCCTCGGCCATCCTAGGCCCGCAGCCGACATCCGGCGGCATGTGGAGCTGGAGCGGCTGCGGCACCGCCGGTGCAGCACGCGAGCAGACCATCCAGCCGCCCGCGGCCTGCACGGCCACCGCCACTTACACCAACAGCTGCGGCGCCAAGACCCAGCAGACGTTCTCCATCAAGGTGGGAACCTGGACGAGCGCGAAGTGGGGCGGCGGCGGCTACGTCACGGGCCTGGTCTTCCACCCGACCACCGCCAACCTGCTGTACGCGCGCACCGACATCGGTGGCGCCTACCGCTGGAACCAGCCCACGTCGTCCTGGGTGCCCATCACCGACGGCCTGGGCTTCGGTGGCGGCGAGGCCAGTTTCCACGGCGTCGAGAGCATCGCCGTCGATCCGAACAACGATCAGCGCGTCTACATGGGCGCCGGCATGTACACGTCCGGTGGCAACGGCCGCCTGTACATCTCCAGCAACCGTGGTGACCAGTGGACCTATGTCGCCCTGCCTTTCCCGCTCGGCGGCAACAACCCCGGCCGGGCCATYGGYGAGCGCCTGATGGTCGACCCCAACAAGCC
Organism: Roseateles sp. P5_B10; assembly: GCF_056400485.1. Taxonomy (NCBI): domain Bacteria; kingdom Pseudomonadati; phylum Pseudomonadota; class Betaproteobacteria; order Burkholderiales; family Sphaerotilaceae; genus Roseateles; species Roseateles sp. P5_B10. The sequence goes on along the minus strand of NZ_JBFULE010000107.1, from coordinate 360 downwards.
GTCGACGCTGTTCTACGGCTCGCGCACAGCCGGCCTGTGGAAGAGCACCGACTCGGGCCTCACCTGGGCGCAGGTCACGTCGTTGTCGACCCTCAAGATGACCCAGGACCAGATCAACGCCAACGGCGGCACGGCCATGGGCGTCGAGACGGTCGTCTACGACACCGGCACCAAGGGCAGCGGCACGGCCACGCAGACGATCTACGCCCCCATCGCGCCGGACTATGTGCAGACCGCAGGCCTGGCCTCGAACCTGTACAAGTCCACCAACGGCGGCGCCTCGTGGACCCCGGTCACGGTGCCGATCTCCGGCTATCACATCCCGCACATGGTGCGTGCCGCTGACGGCATGTTCTACGT
>NZ_JBFULE010000106.1:0-11827 GCF_056400485.1 Roseateles sp. P5_B10 | reverse complement strand
AAGGCTTTCGGCCTCAAGAAGCGCTTCCTGCACGAGAGTGGCGCCTATGGCGAGGTCGACACCGGCGGCAGCGGCACCACGCTCGCCTTTGTGGACCACGCAACCGCCCGTGACAGCGTGCAGCACGACTACGTGGCCGCCGACGCGAGCCCGCAGCCGCTGGGCATGGAGATCGGCTTCACGGTGACCGACGTGCAGACCGCTTATGACAAAGCCGTCGCCGCCGGTGCCCGCGCCCTGGCCGCACCGGTCACCAAGCCCTGGGGCCAGACGGTGGCCTATGTGCGCTGCCCGGACGGCACGCTGGTGGAACTCTGCACGGCCATGGGCTGAGATTTCCCTTTCACGGGGCGGTTTCGCCCCGGCACGGCGCGCGCCGTGAATAGCTGGTCTTGAGCCAGGGAAGCCAGTGGGGCGCTGATGGCGCCCAGCGTGGCCAGTTCGGCGCCGCGGGTACCGCGGGCCTGGAAGGAGGCGTAGATGGCCATGATGAAGCTCGACCTCGTTGTCGGTGACACGTGTCTTCTGCAAGGGGCATGCCCGGTCCCGCACAATGACCGGTTATGCGCCGCGCAGACCGCCTCTTCCAGATCGTCCAGCTCATCCGCGGACGCCGCCTCACGACGGCCGACTACCTCGCGAGCCGCCTCGAGGTGTCGATGCGCACCGTCTACCGCGACATCGCCGCGCTGGGCCAGCAGGGCGTGCCCATCGAGGGCGAGGCGGGCGTCGGTTACCGCATGCGGGCAGGCTTTGACCTGCCGCCGCTGATGTTCAGCAAGCAGGAGGCCCAGGCCCTGGTCGCGACGGTGCGCATGGCCGAATCGCGGCTGGATGCGGCGTTGGCCCGCCAGGCCGAGAACGCGCTGTCCAAGATCCTCGCCGTGCTGCCGCTAGACGCACGCGCCGCGGCCGAGAGCCTGGCGCTGTATGCGCCGCTGCCGGCCCTGGACCCGGCCACCAGCGCCCACCTGACGGCCATGCGCGAGGCCACCGAGGACCGGCGCAAGCTGAAGGTGGGTTATCTGGACCTGGGCGGTGTGAAGAGCGAGCGCATCGTGCGCCCGCTGGCCTGCCTGTTCTGGGGCCCGGTCTGGACGCTGGCTGCCTGGTGCGAGCTGCGCAATGACTTCCGCAGTTTCCGCGTCGACCGTGTCGAGACGCTGGAGGTGCTGGAGGAGACCTTCCGCGACGAGGCGGGCAAGACGTTGGCGGACATGAACCGCAAGCGCGAGGCGCAGGACAACGGCGGAGCTTGAAATGGAGCCCCTCGTCCAGTCTCGCGCCGCTGAACGCGGGCGTGCCTGACCGGTCCCCCGAGGGGACGGCGATGCTTGCGGCATCGAGCCGCAAGCACATCGCCTAACGCGGGCCGGCTCGGGAGCGGCCCAGCGCTCGGCCCGCAATTCGACACCAGCATGCCGCCGGCGAGTTAAGTACAGCGCGCGCCCTTGTCCTCAAGCAGCGCGCGCAACAGGGAGCGATGACATCTCGCCTCATCCTCGCAATAGCAGCCCACCGAGAAATTCGTCTGCGCCGACAGCGTCGCCAACAAGCTCAGCGCATGTTGGGCCTCGGGCTCGGCCATCTCGGCGCTGTACTTTTTCTTGAAGATCTTCCACTCGGCGTCTGTCTCAGCCGCCTGGCCGAGCTTCATGGCCTCAAGACTGGGCGCGAGATTGGGGAACCAGACGTCGTAGAAATCGCGTGACGCGAACTCCGCCTTGGGCACGCCGCGCGGCGGGCGGCGCACGGTGCCGATGCGCGTGCCTTCGTTCTGGGCGCGCGGGCTGCCGAGCCTGACGATGCGGATGGGCATGGCGGTCGTCCTTTCAGGGCTGGCGCCCCAACACGCGGATCACTTCTTCTTCGGCCACCGGCTTGGCGATGAAGCCGTTCATGCCGGCGGCCAGCGCGGCCTGGCGTTCCTGGTCGAGCACGGCGGCCGTGAAGGCGTGGATGGGCAGCTGGGCGGTGATCGGGTCGGCGCGCAGCAGCTGCGTCGCCTTCAGGCCATCGACCTTGGGCATGTGCAGGTCCATCAGCACGCCGTCCAGTCGCCCGGCCTGCTCGCGCGCGAGGCAGACGGCCTGCTCGCCGTCCTCGGCCTCAACGACCTCGGCGCCCAGGCGCTGCAGCAGGGCCGTGATGATGAGGCGGTTGACCGGGTTGTCCTCGGCGACGAGCAGGCGCTGGCCGGCCAGCGGGTAGCGCGGCGGCATCGGGATACGCTTGCGCGCAGCGGTGTCGTCGATGGTCAGGGCCGTGGGCAGGGCCAGCTCGGCCCAGAAGCTGGAGCCATTCGCGCCGTCGCTCTGCACGCCGACGCGGCCCTGCATGCGCGCGGCCAGCTCGCGGCAGATGGAAAGCCCCAGGCCGGTGCCGCCAAAGCGCCGCGTCGTCGAGTCGTCGGCCTGGGCGAAGGGGCGGAACAGTCGACTCTGCAACTCCAGCGGCACGCCGATGCCGCTGTCCGCGACGACGATGCGCACGCGGCCTTCGCCGGCCGACGACAGCTTCAGCCGGATGTGGCCCCGCTCGGTGAACTTCAGCGCGTTGACGAGGAAGTTGGCCATGATCTGGCGCACCCGCAGCGGGTCGCCGATGACCAGGCGCGGCAGGCCTGGTGCGAGTTCGATCTGCATGTCCAGGCCGCGCTCGCGGCCCAGTGCCGCGCAGCCTTCGAAGCCGGCCTGGGCCAGCGCGTGCAGGTCGAACTCGATGGCCTCCAGCTCGAGATGACCCGCCTCGATCTTGGACAGGTCCAGCACGTTGGAGACGATCTCATTGAGCGACTCGGCCGCCGCCACGAGGTGGGCCAGGTACTGCGGCCGGCGCTCGTCGGGCCCGGCCTGCTGCAGCAGGCGCGCCAGGCCCAGCACACCGTTCAGCGGCGTGCGGATCTCATGGCTCATCGTCGCGAGGAAGGCGCTCTTGGCGTGGCTGGCGCCTTCGGCCTGCTGCTTGGCAGACCGCAGCTCGCGCTCCTGGCGGCGGCGTTCGGTGACGTCCTCGGCCACCCAGAGCGTCGCGTGGTCGCAGTCCTGGTCGTTGCGGCCTTCGCTGCGGCCGGCCAGCGTCGTTGGCAGGCCGCGGGCGTTGAACTGCACGGTGATGCGCCGGCCATCGGGGCGGATGAAGTCGCGCTCGAATGCCAGTGCGGCGCTGGCGACCTCCTGGGCCGAAGGCAGGCAGGCGTGGCCATCGGCCAGCTGCGGCTCGGTGCCGCCGAAGATCTCCTGCCAGTGGCGATTGACGCGCTCGAAGCGCTCGCCGCGCGTCAGCGCGATGCCGACGCTGGCGTGGTCGAGGATGGCCTCGGCCTCGATGCGCGCGCGCTCGCGCTCGGTGATGTCGCGGGCGATCAGCATGGTGGCCGGCTCGCCCTCCCAGTCCAGCGTTGCGGCCGACACGAGCACGTCACGCCACTCGCCGTGCACCAGCAGGGCGGAGCGGAAGTCGCGCACGATGCCTGACGCGGCCAGCTCGGCGGCCAGGCGCCTGGGCTCGCCGCTGTCGGGCCATAGGCCGAGCTCACGGCCCGAGTGGCCCATCAGCTCGTCGCGCGACAGGCCCACCAGGGCACAGAAGCCGGAGTTGGCGAAGCGGATGCGGCCGTCTTCCATATGGGCCACGCAAATGGCGTCGGGACTGGCGCGCAGCACGCGGTCCAGCATGTTGGCGGTGCGCTGGTGCTGCTGCAGCGCCAGGCGCTCGCCGGTGATGTTGTGGCTGACGCCGCGCCAGCCAATGTGGCTGCCGTTCGCATCGAAGACGGGCTCGCCCGAGCCCAGCGTCCACAGCAGCCGGCCGTCGGGCGCGCGAAAACCGTTGATGCGGTCGCGGTAGGCGCGCTTGGCGCGGATGTCCTCCAGCAGGCCGGGGTAGTCGGCGTCGCGCACGAGCATGGCGCCGCCGGGCTCGCCCATGCGCAGGAAGTCTTCGCGCTTGTGGCCGGACAGGGCCTCGAACTCATCGGACAGCATGGTGACGCGGAACTTGGCGTCGGCTTCCCAGGCCCAGTTGTGGGCGGCCTGCACGAGGCGAGCCAGGCGGGCCTCCTCGCCGATGGCGCGCGCCAGTGCCGTGCCCAGGATGCGGTTGAGCAGCAGGGCCGAGGCCAGGCCGCTGGTGGCGATCAGGAAGTGGGCGACGACGCGATCGATCAATTGCGGCTGGCGCGGCGCGCTCAGTCCCAGCAGCAGGCCCTGGGCTTCCATCGCGGCCAGCACGCCGATGGCGGCGAGGTAGAGCACGGTCAGCACGGCTGCCGCCGCATTGCCGGCCACGCCGCCGCCCAGCGCGATGACGAGGGCGCCGGCCGCGAGGATGACGGTGTGCACGCCCAGGCCGATATGGGCCGCGTGGGCGACGAGGGCGATCAGCGTGCCGCCGAGGATCAGGGTTGTGGCCAGCCGCGCGCGGCCGGCGCGGCACAGCAGCCAGCCTGCGCCGCTGACTGCCAGCAACGCCAGCCCGACGACGAGGCGCTGGCTGCCCCACAGCGCGCGCAGGCCGAGGGCGGCCTCGCCGGCGCCGATCAGCGCGGCCACGGTACCCACGACGCCGACGATCCAGATCAGCGTGCGCGCCGCCATCTGCTGCAGCGCGCTTCGGGTGTCGCTGGCGTCAGTCGGCACTGAAGCCATTGCGGGCATGCGTGCCGTCGCAGAAAGGTTTGGTCTGGCTGCCGCCGCAGCGGCACAGCCGCGCCTGCGCGACGCGGCAGACCATGCGGCCGGTGCCGCTCAGCACCTCGATTTGGCCGCGCAGCTGTAGCGGGCCGTTGGGCTCGGGCTCGATGTCGATGCGGCCGTCGCGCGTGGCGGGCATGTCGGTGGGCAGGCCCAGCAGACCGGTCTCGGGCTCGCCAGTCGCGTCGAAGTGGATGTCGTGATGGCTGCCGTCGCAGAAGGGCTTGTTCTTGCTCGCGCCGCAGCGGCACAGCGTGGCGCGCGTGCCGATGGCCTGGCCGCGCAGCACCAGCTCGCCGCGTATGCCATAGGGGCCGGCCTCGCGCACCGACAGCAGGTTGACGGGCGGCGGCGCCTCGTCGTCTTCACCGTCCTTGCGGCGGTACTGGATGGCGCCCGAGGGGCAGGCATGGGCAATGTCGACGAGGCGCTCGACGGGCATGGCGTCAGGGTGCAGCCAGGGGCCTTGCACATTGGCGRGAAAGACCTTGGGCGCGCCGGTCACGCAGAAGCGCGCATGGATGCAGCGCTGGGCCTCGAAGCGCAATTCGAGCTTGTCGCCCTGCACGATCTCGATGCCGTCGACGGTCTCCGTGGGTGGCGGGGGCGGTGCTGCCGCGGCAGGTGCTGCGGCGGGCGCAGCGGCGGGTGCAGGCGCGGCGACGGGCGCGTTCAGGTCCAGCCCGCGCTCGGCGCGTTCGCGCAGCGACTGCAGCAGGCGTGCCGCGCGGCCGCTGCGTTCGGCCCCGAGCTCGGCGTGCAGGCTGGCCGCTGCGTCGGCGATCTGGCCCAGGCGTTCGACGACGAAGCGCCGCGCGGCCGGCCCCGGTGGCAACGCTGCCGCGTCGCGCAGGGCGGTGAAGCTGACGCCGGCGTTGCAGCCCGGATTGCTCGGGCCGGCAGGCAGCCGCGCGGCATGCTCGGCCAACGGTGTGAAGGCGCGCATCAGGCAGATGCCCAGATCCACCATCAGGCTTTTCTCGGCCGACGGCCCGGGCAGCAGATAGCTCTGGGCCAGCAGGCGCAGCATCAGGCCGTAGCTGGCGTTGGCGATGTCCACCGTCGCCGCCGCAGCCGGGTTCTCCAGCCAGACCCGGCCCTCGGGCCGCGGCGGGCGGCGCAGCACCGGGTTGGTGGCGGCCGGCCAGGCGGGCTCGAAGCCCGGGTGGGTGGCGCGCAGCTGGGCCAGCTCCTCACGGATGGCGGCGAAGCGGTGGTAGTGAGAGGTCGCGCTGTCGCTGGGGGCGCCCTCACCCTGCTGCACGATGGCGTCGAAGGCCGCCAGCGCCGTCTTGGAGCACAGCACATGGCGGGCGCCGCCGAGGTTGAGCTCCTGGGGCCCGAGCTGCAGCCAGCGGTTGCCGCAGAAGGCCACGGCCTCGCCGTGCAGCTCGACAAAGGCGCGCAGGTCGGCACTCAGCGTGGCGTAGAAATGGCCGACGGTGTCGTAGTCGCGCGCCATCGGCGTGACGCGCGGTGCCGTCGAGCCGCGCGTGAACAGGCGCTCGGCGGCAAAGCCTTCGCCGTCCTCTTCAGCGCTGCCCTCGGGGCGCTCCAGGAAGATGAAGTGCTGCAGCGTCGCGTCATTGAAGGGCGCGAGCTTGACGACGACGCGGGCTGGCAGATTGCCGGGGTCGAGCGGGAAGTTGCCGCGGCCGATGCGCGGCGCGCCGCCCAGCGCCGCCGTGATGTTCCAGACCGCCACCAGGTGGCCCATTTCCTCGACGGCGACGGCGATGATCTCGCGCCGCCAGCGCTCGACGGCCTCGGCCTCGACGGCACCCAGCCCCTCGGCCTCGCCCTGCTTGAGGCTGAAGGCCGCGTAGAGATAGGTGCACATGAGGTTGTGCTCGAGCTCGGCGGCCTCGTAAAGGCTGTGCAGCAGTTGCTCGCGGCTGGGGGCCGCGGCCGGGGTTTGAATCGTCATGGAAGCGCGGCCTGGGACTAGCAGCGCGCGACATTAGCACGCAGCTGCGGGATGTCGGTGGTTGTTCGCGGCTACGGGCCGAGCGCCCGGTCCGCAAGCATCGCCCGTCCTCGCGGGACCGATCAGACCGCGCGCGTTCAGCGACGCGAGGCTGGGCGAGGAGCCCACTGCAGGCGCGGCAGCCAGGCCAGCGGGTCGAAGCGGGCGGCCGGCGCCTCCACCCAGCGGTGGAAGGGCACGGCCAGGCCGTTGGCCAGCAGCCAGGTGGCCACGAGCAGCACCAGGCCGGCTTCGGGCGTCGCGCCCGGCAGATGCGCCAGCAGGGCGTTGCTCAGCAGCAGCACCGGGAAATGCAGCAGGAACAGTGCGTAGGAGGGCGTTGCGGCGCTGGCGAAGGCCGAAGCCAAGGCGGCCGGCAGCAGCTGACGGCCCTCGGCATGGCGGGCCTGCGCCCAGGACAGCCACAACGCCGTGGCCAGCGCCAGGGCGAGGCGGTCGCGCCATTCCACCATCAGCGCGGCGCTCACGGCCACTGCCAGCAGCAGCAGGCCGGCGCGGCGGTGACGCGACAGGCCCAGCCAATGCACGAGAGCGCCCAGGCCATAGGACGCGAAGAAGTAGGGCGCGTAGGCGTCGAGCTCCGGCTGGCGGTTGAACACCCAGGCCGAGGCCAGCGCGGCGGCCGCGACGAGGACGGGGCCGACGACGAGACGGCTTGGATGCCGCCAGCCGCGCCGTGCCAGCCACAGCAGGCCCACGAGCAGGGCAAACAGCTGCAGGTCGATGGCCACATACCAGGCGCCCACGGTCAGCGCTTCGTAGCCCAGCACGTCATGCAGCAGCAGCGCGTGAGCGAGAAGCTGGCCGACGCTGATGTCGGCGGGCACCAGCTCGGGCCAGGACGAAGCGATGAGGCCGGAGATGCCCAGTGTCAGGGCCAGCGCCGCCAGGAAGGGCAGCACCAGCCGCAGATAACGCCGCCACAGCAGCTCGGGCACGGCGGCCTGCAGGGCCTGTCCACGCGGCGACAGGCCGCGCGCGCTGAGATAGCCGCCGACGACCAGGAAGATCTGCACCGACATGCGCCCGTACTGATGCATGGCGCCGGCCAGCAGGGGCAGGGCGGCGTGGGCGGCGCGGGCGATCGGCCCGTAGCTGACCAGGTGGTGCAGCACGATGATCTGTGCCGCGAGCGCCTTCAGGACGTCAAGATGGGGCAGTCGGCCGGCGGGGCTGGACATGATCAATGCGGCCCAGCCGCTGGCACGCGCTGACGCACACCCCGGGAGGGCGGCGAGCGAAGTGGGTGCGGGGGCTGTGGATTCATTGCACAAAAAGAACGGGCCTGCGCAGGCAGGCCCGTTGTCTCGGACATGTGAAATTGTACCGGTGGCGCGCTGGGGAAATCCCCATGGTGTTTCAGCTGGTCACGAAGAGGTGCTTGTTCTTTGCAAACCGCCTCACCCGAACCAGCGGCGCAGCCAGGCGCGCAGGCGCTGCAGCGCGTGGCGGCGCTCGGCCGGCGCGGCACTTGCGGCGAGGGCCGGCGCGGCGGCTGGCGGATGGCGCTCAACCAGCGCGGCCTGCAGGCGGATGAAGAAGTCCTGGGCCAGCTTTTGTGCCGCCGCATCGACCAGACGCGAGCCGATCTGCGCCACCTTGCCACCGACGCTGGCCGTCACGTCATAGCTCAGCACCGTTTCGCTGGGCGACACGGCCTGCAGCTGGACGAAGGCTTGGCCCTTGCCATGGCCGGCCGCGCCGCCCGAGCCCTCGAAGCCGATGCGGTAGCTCTGCGGCGGGGTCAACTCGGACAGTTGCAGCTTGCCCTTGAACCTGGCCTTCACGGGCCCGATGGACACGGCCATCAACAGGTCAAAGGCGTTGTCGCCGGTCGACGTGAGGGCCTCGCAGCCGGGCACGGCGGCCTGCAGCATTGCGGTGTCGTTCAGCGCGGCCCAGGCCTGGGCCTGGGACACGGGCAGATGCTGCTGGCCGGTCAGATTCATGCACCGATTCTGACCGTCGGCCCGGCCAACAAAAAGCGCTGCCCGCCAGACAGGGCCTGACGGGCAGCGCGGGAGGCCGGGGGGCGCTGTTTACTTGACGGTCAGCTGGTTGTCGACCGACTTCACGCCGTCGACTGCCTTGGCGATGGCTTCGGCGCGGTCCTTCTCGGCCTGCGTGGCGACCTTGCCGGTCAGCTGCACATAGCCGTTGGCGTCGGTCTCGACGTGAACCATGGCCAGCGACGAGATCTTGCTGGTGGCGAGCTGCGTCTTGATCTTGGTCGTCACGACCGAGTCCTTGACCCAGGCCTTGGCCGCGCCGGGCGGCTTGTCATCGGCATGGCCGACCAGCGGCGTGACCAGGGCAGCGGCGACCAGCAGCGAAGCGAGTTGCGAAATCTTCATGACTCTTCCTTTCAATCGGAAGCGGTAGCACTGGATGCGCACCGCCGAAACCGAAATCTAAGCACTGGGACTGCCCGTGCAGGGCGGACGTTGCGCCGCCAGCCTGTAGGACGTGGGCTATCGCTTCAGGGCGTCGAGCAGGCGGTCGATGCTGTCGAGGTCGTGCACCGGCAGATGGCGAGTCACCTGGGGCAGCAGTGCCTTCACGCCGGCGGCGCGCGGCTGGAAAGCCTTGAAGCGCAGCAGCGGGTTCAGCCAGATCAGTTCGCGGCAGCACAGGCGCAGCCGCTCGGCCTCGAAGGCCAGGTGCGCGCCGCCGTCCTCGGCGTCGCGTTCCAGGCCGTCGGTGACGAGCAGCACCGTGGCTGCGCCGCCGCCCAGCACGCGGCGCGCCCAGTCGCGATTGAAGGCATGCAGGCTCTGGCTGATGCGGGTGCCGCCGGCCCAGTCCGGCACGGCGGCGGACACGGCGGCCAGCGCCGCGTCGGGGTCGCGGGCTTTGAGCTGGCGCGTGATGCGCGTGAGCCGGGTGCCGAAGACGAAGGCTTCAACGACGGGGGCCTCGCCCGCGCCGCCGGCCGGATTCAACAGGCCCTGGGCCAGATGCAGYAGCACCCGCGAATAGCGGCCCATGGAGCCCGAGATGTCGGCCAGCAGCACCAGGGGTGTCGGGCGGCGGCGGGCGCGCTCACGGGTGGGCAGGGCGAAGTCGCACCGGGCCTCGGCGCGCAGCGTGGCGCGCCAGGCGATGCGGCCTTGCGGCGCGGGCGCATGGCGGCGCGTGAGTTGTTGCGCCAGGCGCGGCTGCAACGCGGCGAGGGCCTGGCGCGCGGCGGCCCATTCGGCGGCCGTCATCGTGTCGAAATCGCGCCGCTGCAGCAGCTCGCGGTTGCCGGCGTCCAGACGCGCCTCAATCTCGACCTGCTCGGCGCGGGGCGAATCGGCAGGCGCGCCAGGAAACAGCGCATCGGCCAGGCGCCGGTTCTCGGGTGGTGGCGGTGCGCCCGCACGGCCCTGGGCCTGCGGCAGTAGCAGGGCCATGATGCGGCCGAGCAGGTCGGGGTCGCGCCAGAAGACGTGGAAGGCCTGCTCGAACAGCGGCCGGTGCTCGGGCCGGTCGACCAGGCAGGCGGCCAGCGTCGCCTTGAAGTCGGCACGCGAGGCCAGGCCGCCGGCTTCCAGCGCCTGGGCGGCGAGCAGCAGCCGGTCGGTGCCGAAGGCCAAGCCGGCCGTGCGCAAGACGCGGCCGAAATGCACAAGGTTTTCCGCCAGGTGGTGCCTCTCGGCCGGCGGGTACACCAGCCGATCCCCCGAGGGGATGCATGCCGGCTCGGGAGCGGCCCAGCGCTCGGCATGCGGGTCCACGGCTCAGCCCTCGACGCTCTGCCGCAGTTCTGCAAGCAGCCTTGCGGCCTCGCTCCCCTGCACGCGGGCGATGTCGTCCTGGTATTTCAGCAGCACGCCCAAGGTCGACTGCACCGTGGCCGGGTCCAGGCTGATGGCGTTCAGCTCAATGAGGGCGCGCGACCAGTCCAGCGTTTCGGCCAGGCCGGGCAGCTTGTAGAGGTCGAGCTGGCGCAGGCCCTGCACAAAGGCGACGACCTGTTGCGCCAGCCGCCGCTCGATCTGCGGCAAGCGCGCGCTGACGATGGCGAGCTCGCGCGCGGCATCGGGAAAGTCCACCCAGTGATAGAGGCAGCGGCGCTTGACGGCGTCGTGGATCTCGCGGCTGCGATTGCTGGTGAGGATGACCACCGGTGGTGTGGCGGCCGTGAGGGTGCCGAGTTCGGGGATGGTGATCTGGAAGTCGGCCAGGAACTCCAGCAGAAAGGCTTCGAAGGGCGCGTCGGCGCGGTCCAGCTCGTCGATGAGCAGCACGGGCGCCGGGGTTGTCGTCAGCGCCTGCAGCAGCGGGCGTTCGATGAGGAAGCGGCGCGCGAAGAGTTCGTCGGCCGTGCGTTCACGTTCGTGTGCCTGCGCGAGGCGGATCTCCAGCATCTGCCGCGCGTAATTCCATTCGTAGGCCGCCGCGGCCAGGTCCAGGCCTTCGTAGCACTGCAGGCGGATCAGCGGCCGGCCGAGGGCCGTGGCGAGTGCCGCCGCAATGGCCGTCTTGCCGGTGCCCGGCGCGCCTTCCAGCAGCAAGGGCCGCGACAGGCGCAGCGCGAGGAAGGCGGCTGTCGCCAGCTCGCGCGAGGGCAGATAGGCCTGGGCCTCAAGGGCCTGGGCGACGGCGTCGATGCTGCTGTCCGGAGCGGGATCGGGCACGGCAGGCCTCATGGGTAGTTGGAGCAAGTATGCGGTGGGCTGCGCCTGCTTACATCTGGGCGGGGAAGTTTTGTGCCGCGGGCGGCGTTGTCGGGTTGAGGGACCGAAGCGTCCCGCAGCACTCGATATCCAACGGAGCCCGCTCATGAACACRTCCAAACTCTGCCTCATTGCCACCGCCCTGATGCTGGCCGGCATGGCCCACGCCGAGGAGGTGGCACCGAATGCCGACAAACGCGCCGTCAACCTCGCCGTGCAGCGCGATGGCCAGCGCAATCAGAGCGCGGCGGCGGCGGTCAGCCTGCCCGTGGGTGAGCGCGCCTGGGTGCAACTGGGCGCCGGCCAGTCGCGCAGCCACGACCTGGCCAGCGGCAACAGCGTCAAGCCCCGGCAGGTCGCGGTCGGTGGTGGCGTGGCCGGCAAGGCCTGGCAGGCCAGCGTGAACGTCAGCCGGCGTCGCGACGGTGAGCGCCTGCGCCAGACGGACCTGGCTACAGCGGTGGACTGGCGGCCGGCGGAGGGCG
>NZ_JBFULE010000105.1:0-11993 GCF_056400485.1 Roseateles sp. P5_B10 | reverse complement strand
GGTCTGGGTATGTCCGCTTTTCTGTCACCAACTCGCTTGCCACTGCAGCCTCCCGCATTTGCAAGTGTCAACGCTTCTTCTTCAACGCTGACTCCCAATCCGAATAGTGGTGCTCCATGCCGTTCGATGCAGCTGTTAGAGCCGCTTCCGGCATGCCAACAAGTTGGATTGCGACATTCGCCCTTTCAGTTTTGATGCGACCAAGCACCAGATCTTCGGCCGCAGAGGCTAGCTTGATGAGGTCCTCCGCGTGCTTCGGGCCGCAGAGCACTGCTGACCGGTGATAGGAGCTCCTAACCAGCCTGACGGCTTCACCGTTTTGGAATTCGACGTGCGCTTCTATCCGCCCCTCATCTAACGGCGCAACGCAGTGGGACACGTATTTGTCCCGAAGTTCCTTGTACGTTTCGTGCAACTCGGCAAGCCCAAATTCCGCAGCGTCAGCATGCGACAGCGCGGTGCGCTTTTGACTGCCGAAACACTTGAAATAGCTAACGACGGCCCCTTTGACGACGCCGTCGACGTGCTGAGCAATGAAGTTGGAGTCCTTGCTCATTCGCAGGGCCAGCTGGCAGAGGTCAATCACTTGACCCAACTCGTATGCCACCGAGTGCAGATCAGTAAGCAAGTCGGCAATCTCCGCCGGCAAATACACAGCTTCAATCGCCATAACGGCACACCCATCGAGACAGTTTATATGTCCTGTCGCTCGGCACGCCAAACGGCGGACAACTGTAGAGGTAGCGCATCGGCTTCCCCGACTCATCGACCATCACCGCCATGTCGAAGTCGGAACCGCGCACCACGCTCAGCGCAGCCTCATTAACGTGTGTGTCGTCGTAGTTCATTTGAAATCCTCCGGCGCGCATTCGGCGACGCTGGCCGGCACGTTGCCTGGCTGATCCAGCGCGCGCCGAGACTTGCCCATAGTGGGCGGGAACTTGGCCTTGGCTCGGGCTTCTTGCTCATCGACGGGCTCGCGGACGGGGTCGCACCACCACACCTGCGGCACAGGCTTTGGGCTCTTGGCGCTGAAGCAATGGTCCTCATAGCCGAGGACCATGATCTGACCGTCCCGAATCTTGACTCGGGCTCGGTCGAGCTGCCGCCCTGTGGACCCGCCCAGCCGTACATACGGACGAGGGCGCGCCGAAAGCTTAAGAGCAGGACTGTTGCTCAGGCCACCGAGCGCAGCGACATGGCGGCCTTGGTGGCATCGAACGCCACTCCTGCCTGTTCCAACATCCACGCTTCGATGCGTTCGTGATGCGTGCGCAGCAGGTCCAGCGGTCGAACGGTGTAGTGCTTCTCTGTGGACCATTCCCGCGGTCGCCTGTCGGAAGACGACCTCGCGGTTTGGCGAGGTCGGCGCCCTGCTGTACCGCGAAGGCCAGCAGAGGCGCAGTCAGTAGGCCGGTCCTAGCTGCTGAACTGCTCGTTCCCCGTCACGCCCAGTTTCTTGACGCTGTGGCGCTGCGCGGAGGCCATCACGGCGGCGAAGGCGCTGTAGTCCACCAGCTTGTTCGGCTTGATGTGCACCTCGGGCTGATTGGCCTCGGCGAGCGCGCCCACTTCCTGCATCTTGGCGTCGACGGCGGCGCGGTTGGCCAGGGGCTGGTCGTCCCAGTAGACCGTGCCGTCGAAGTCGATGGCGACGGTGTGGATGACCGGCTTGGGTTGTGACTTGCCGCCCAGCCCGATGTCCAGGCTGATCGAATGCAGCTGGGTCGGGATGGTCAGGATGAGCATCACCAACAGCACCAGCATCACGTCGATCAAGGGCGTCGTGTTGACGTCCATCAGGGTTTCGGCCTCGCCGCTGCCGGGCATCGTTGCAACGTTCATTCCCATGTCGGTCTCCCTCGGGTTGCTGCCATGCGCTCACCGTGACTGGCAAGCGCTGGCACCGATGATGCCCAGCAGACGGCATGAAGACAACGGGGTGGCTGCTGCCCTGTTGCTACTGCCCCTACTGCACGAAGCTGACCCTCAGCTTCCCATTCACCACCCTCACATCCCGCACCGCCATCTTCGCCAGCGCGCCCTTGGCCGTGCTCGCATCGATGGTGTAGACGGGACGAGCCTGAAGCTGGGCGTTGATCATCCCCGGTCCTTGCAACTTCACGATCGCGGCGTACTCCTGGGGCAAGCCGGCGAACTCCAGCGTCGTGATCCGCACGTCATCCAGGAAGAGCTGGCCCTCGGCCGGCACATAGCGCGGCCGGCCGGAGAAGCCGACGCGGCCGGTGCGCTCGCGGGTGCCCAGCACGACCTTGGCGTCGGCGGTGAGGCCGATGCGGTCCTCGCCCTCGGTCAGCACGACGACGGGGTTGGACAGGTCCAGGCAGGCGATGAGGAGCTTGCAGTGATGCGTCGGGAAGCGTGGCGCGATGCGGGCCTGCAGCTCGGCCTGCTCGATGTCGAGGTGGCCGTCGGAGATGCGGCTCAGGACGGCACAGGTGGCCAGCGGCAGGACGGCGAGCAGGGTGACGGAGAGAGCAAGAAGGCGGCGGTTCATGGCGTCAAAGGCTTCAAGGCGCCGCCGAGTTTGCCCTCGTCCACCCAGAGGGGGCGTAAGTCAGTGTTCGATCAAATGCGAATACAAATGATTCGCATTTGAGTGCTAGCATGGCTGCTTATGCGTGCGTTACTGGTTCTCCTGCACCGCTGGTTCGGCCTGGCAGCGGCGGTTTTTCTGTTCATTGCCGGGCTGACCGGGGCGGTCATCGCCTTTGATCATGAGCTCGACGCCGCGCTGAATCCGCAGTTCTTCGAGGCCCGCAGCGCAGGGCCGGCCCGCCCTGCGCTGGAGCTTGCCGATGCGCTCGAGGCCGCCGACCCGCGACTGCGGGTGCGCTACCTCCCGTTGCAGGCGGAGGCCGGCCACACGCTGCTGGCCATGGTCGAGCCGCGCGATGCGGACAAGCCGTTGGGCTTCAACCAGCTCGCCGTCGACCCCGCTACCGGCGCCGTGCAGGCCCGGCGGCAGTGGGGCGCCTTGTCGCTGTCGCGCGAGAACCTGCTGCCCTTCCTGTACGCGCTGCACTACAGCCTGCACCTGCCGGAGTCCGGCGGCATCGCCTGGGGCATCTGGCTGATGGGGCTGATCGGCCTGGTCTGGGTGCTGGACTGCTTTGTCGCGATCTACTTGTCATTYCCYAGCCGGCGCCAGTGGCGCAAGTCCTTCGCCTTCCGCTGGGCCAAGGGCGGCCATGCGCTGACCTTCGACCTGCATCGCAGCGGCGGCGTGTGGCTGTGGCTGCTGGTGCTCGTCATCGCGCTGACCTCGGTGGCGATGAATCTGCGCCAGCAGGTCGTGGTGCCGCTGGTGTCGGCGGTCTCGCGCATCACGCCCAGCGCCTTCGAGACCCGCCAGCCCAGCGCCAAGCCCATCGCCCCGACGCTGACGCGCGCCCAGGCCCTGGCGGCCGCACAGGCGCAGGCGCGCGAGCGCGGCCTGAAAGCGCCGGCCGGCGGCATCTTCTATGCCGCGGAATACGGCGTCTACGGCGTCGGCTTCTTCCAGCCCGGCAATGACCACGGCGACGGCGGCCTCGGCAACCCCTGGATCTACATCGACGGCCGCGACGCCAGCCCGGCCGGCGCGCTGATCCCCGGCGAGGGCACGGCGGGCGACCTCTATCTGCAGGCCCAGTTCCCGATCCACTCCGGCCGAATCCTGGGCCTGCCCGGCCGCATCCTCGTGTCCGCGTTGGGGCTGGCCATCGCCGTGCTTTCCGTCACCGGCGTGCTGATCTGGCTGCGCAAGGCGCGCGCCCGCCGACACGCGCCCCAAGCGCCTACCGCTCCCGCCCTGCGTCCTTCCAAAGCATGAAATCAAAGACCGTCCTGATCCTCTCCCCGCTGGCCCTGGCCACCGGCGCCGCACTGGCCCAGCAGACCCCGGTGGAGGTGCCCGGCGCGACTCTGCCCACCGTGCGCGTGCAGGCCAAGGCCGCGGACGACGAGAAGAGCAGCAGCGGCGCCACGCGGCTGGAGATGGCGCTGCGCGAGACGCCGCAGTCCGTCACCGTCATCGGCCAGCAGCAGATCCGCGACTTCGGCCTCACCGACATCAACAAGCTGCTGGACCTGACCCCCGGCGTGCTGGTCGAGCGCGTCGAAACCGACCGCACCTATTTCAGCGCGCGCGGCTTCGACATCCAGAACTTCCAGGTCGACGGCCTCGGCCTGCCCTTTGCCAACGGCGCGCAATGGGGCGCGCTGGACACCGCCGCCTTCGAGCGCGTGGAGGTGTTGCGCGGCGCCACCGGCCTGCTCGCCGGCACGGGCAACCCGTCGGCCACCGTCAACTTCATTCGCAAGCGCGCCGCCAGCAAGGCCTTCGCAGCCAGTGCCGCGGTGACGCTGGGCTCGTGGAACCAGCATCGCATCGAGGCCGATGTGAGTGGCAGCCTGAATGCCGATGGTTCGCTGCGCGGCCGCCTCGTTGTGGCCGACGAAGACAAGGACAGCTGGCTCGACCGCTACAGCCAGCACCGCAGCCTGGGCTATGGCGTGTTGGAGCTGGACATCGGCCGCAACACGCTGCTGACCGTCGGCCTCAACGCCCAGCGCAGCAAGGCCGACAGCCCCATGTGGGGCGCGCTGCCGATGGTGGACAGCACCGGCAAACGCATCGACTACTCGCGCAACACCAGCTCGGCCGCCGACTGGGCCTGGTGGACCAACCGCGACACCGAAGCCTTTGCCGAACTGAGCCACGACCTCGGCGGCGGCTGGCAGACGCGCGCCACCGTCTCGCGCCGCAGCCGCAGCACGCCCAGCGAACTCTTCTACGTCTACGGCACGCCCAACCCCGGCGGCGTGCCGGACAGCGGCTTGTACGCCTACCCGTCGGCCTTCGACGGCAAATACGTGGACAGCGTCGCCGACCTCTACGTCTCCGGCCCGTTCAGCCTGTTCGGTCGCCAGCATCAGCTGATGCTCGGCCTCAACGGCGGCCGCCAGACGCTCAGCGAGCTCTCGCTCTATGCCGGCAATATCGGCGCGGCCGTGCCCGACCTGCAGGGCTGGAACGGCGCCTTCCCCAAGCCGGCCTTCGGCGCGTCGACCGACGGCTCCGACGTGTCGCGCCGCCGCGAAAGCGCCTACGCCGCCGCGCAGTTCAGCGTCAGCGACGCGCTCAAGCTCGTCACAGGCTTCAACGCCACCCGCGTGCGCAACAGCGGCATGAGCTACGGCGTCGAGCAGGCCTACAGCCACGGCGCCGTCAAACCCTATCTCGGCGCCGTGCTGGACCTGGGCGCCAGCACCAGCGCCTACGCGAGCTATGCCGAGGTCTTCAACCCGCAGCTCGAAGCCGACATCAACCGCAAGCCGCTGGGGCCGCTGGAGGGCAGCAACCTCGAGGCCGGCATCAAGTCCGAATGGCTCGATGGCCAGCTCAACGCCAGTGCCGCCGTCTTCCGCACCCGCCAGCAGAACGTGCCGGTGCAGGCTGGCACCCGCCCCGACTTCAGCGCCTATTACGAGGGCATCACCGCCACCAGCACTGGCTATGAGCTGGAGCTGTCCGGCAAGCTGACGCCCGACTGGCGGATTGCCGGCGGCTGGACCCAGCTGCGCCTGAAGGGCAGCAGCGGCGACGACGTCAACCGCTACATCCCGCGCCGCGTGCTGCGCCTGAGCTCCACCTACCAGCTGCTGCCCCAGCTCAAGCTCGGCGCCGCGGTGCGCTGGCAGAGCCAGATCAGCGACCCGGCGCAGGTCGTCAGGCAAAAGGCCTATGCCGTTGTCGACCTGAACGCCGGCTGGGAGTTCAACAAGCAGTGGAGCGCCGGCCTCGTCGTCAACAACGTGGCCGACACGACCTACCTCGGCAGCCTGAAATGGGACCAGGCCTACTACGCCGCACCGCGCAGCGTCGGCGCCACCTTGAGCTGGAAGTACTGACGATGTAGGGGGGTGATCGCCGCGCTGAGCGCATATCCATCTGCGCAAAGCGGCGTTCCCTCTTTGGCGTGCGGTGCCTAGAGTGCCGGGCAATGACACGCCTGCTCACCTTCCCCGACTCCCAGCACCAGGTGCTGTCGATCCGCGCCAAGGCGCTGGTCTTCGACGACCCGGCCTCGCGTGCGCTGCTGGCCCAGGCCGAGCGCGTGGCGGCGAGCGACGCCACCGTGCTGATCATTGGCGAGACCGGTACCGGCAAGGAGTTGATCGCCCGCCACATCCACAACAGCAGCGGCCGCCGCGGCCCCTTCCTGGCCGTGAACTGCGGCGCCTTCACCGAGCAGCTGGTCGAAGCCGAGCTCTTTGGCCATGAAGCCGGCGCTTACACGGGCGCCACCAGCGCACGCGCCGGCTGGTTCGAGGCCGCCGCCGATGGCACGCTGTTCCTCGACGAGGTGGGCGACCTGCCGCCGTCCGTGCAGGTCAAGCTGCTGCGCGTGCTGCAGGAGCGCCAGGTCGTGCGTATCGGCTCGCGCAAGCCCATCGACGTGCGTGTGCGCCTCGTGGCCGCCACCAATGTGCGGCTGGAGCAGGCCGTGGCCGCGGGCCACTTCCGCGCCGACCTCTACTACCGCCTCAGCGTCGCCACGCTGCAACTCGCACCGCTGGCCCAGCGGCCGGGCGACATCCTGGCGCTGGCCGAGCACTTCATCGAGGTCTACAGCCGCCGCCTCGGGCTCACGCAGGTGCGCCTCAGCGCGGATGCGCGCGACGCACTGCTCGGCTACGCCTGGCCCGGCAATATCCGCGAGCTGGAAAACGTCATCMATTACGCGCTGATCATCTGCCGCGACGGCAGCATCGCCCGCGAGGATCTGCAGTTGCATGCGGTGGCGCGGCCCGGGCCGGCGGTCGTTGCGCCGCCGGCGGAAGCGGTGGCCGAGGAGGTGCTGGAGCGCGTTTTCGATCGGCTCTTCGACGAGGCGCCCCAGGCGCTGCACGCGCGCGTCGAGTCCGCACTGGTCCGCGCTGCCTACCGCCACTGCCACCACAACCAGGTGCATACCGCGGCGCTGCTGGGCATCACGCGCAATGTGCTGCGCACGCACTTGAAGCGCCTGGGCCTGCTGGCGCCCGCGCGTAACGCCGCGCCGCAGCTCGCTCATGAGGCCATGCCCGCGCGCCTTCACGCCGCTGCATGAGCTAACGCGAAAAGCTTAGTTCGCGCCTCGCAGGGCGCTGCGCACACTGCCCCGGTCCCTCTGCTTTACTCCACACACGCCGATGAACGCCTCCACCTTTGCCCGTCGCGCCCTCGCGCCACTCGCCCTGCTCCTCATCGCCAGCGCCGCCCATGCCCAGGGCGACAACCCCTATGGCGTCGGCGCTGTCTGGGAGAAGAGCGACGCAGTCACCAAGGTCGTGCTGTTCACCCTCGTCGCGATGAGCGCGGGCAGCTGGTACGTCATCATCACCAAGCTGCTGCAGCAGGCTCGCCTGGGCGTGCAGTCGCGTGCCGCGCAGCGGGATTTCTGGAGCGCCGGCACCGTCAAGGCGGGCGCCGAGAAGCTGTCGCCCAAGAGCCCGTACCGCTACATCGCCGAGGCGAGCCTGGAGGCCACGCAGCGCCACCACGGCCTGYGCGCCAAGGTCGACTTCGCTGACTGGGTGGACCTCTCCCTGCACCGCGCCACGGAGCGCGTGCAGCGCCAGCTCTCCACGGGCCTGAGCCTGCTGGCCACCGTCGGCTCCACCTCGCCCTTCGTCGGCCTGCTGGGCACGGTCTGGGGCATCTATCATGCGCTCACCGCCATCGGCGTGGCCGGCCAGGCCTCCATCGACAAGGTGGCCGGCCCGGTGGGCGAGGCGTTGATCATGACGGCCATCGGCTTGTTCGTCGCCGTGCCTGCAGTGCTGGGCTACAACGCGCTGCTGCGCCGCAATGCCCTGGTGCTGGACGACGTGCGCGACTTCTCCGGCGAGCTGCACTCGGTGCTGCTGGGTTCGGTCCACGAAGAGCCCGCTTCCGCCGAGCAGCCTGCCGGCCTGAGCCCCGCCCTGGCCTGAGCACTGCGCCATGGCCATCCAGATTGCACAGGGTGCCGACGAGGCGGTCTCGTCCATCAACACGACGCCGCTCGTCGACGTSATGCTGGTGCTGCTCATCATCTTCCTCATCACCATCCCGGTCGTGAACTTCTCGGTGCCGGTGGAGCTGCCCAAGCAGCGCAACGAGGTGCGCGAGAGCGAGCCCAAGGACGTGGTCATCACCGTCTCACGCGATGGCAAGCTCTACTGGTTCGATGCACCCGTGGCCAGCAAGGACGCGCTGTTCGAGCGGCTCAAGGGCATCGCCCAGCAGCAGCCCCAGCCCGAGGTGCATGTGCGCGGTGACGCCGGCAGCGACTACGCCCCCGTGGGCCGGGTGCTGCTGGCCGCCCAGCGCGCCGGCATTGCCAAGGTGGGCTTCATCACCGAGCCGCCAGCGAGGGCGCTATGAGTGCGGGACCTCTGCGCAAGGCGGCTCGTGCGCGCCGCCAGGTCACGTCGGCCCTGCCCGTGCCGGACATCAACACCACGCCGCTGATCGACGTCATGCTGGTGCTGCTGGTGATGCTCATCATCACCATCCCGGTACAGCTGCACAGCGTCAAGCTCAACCTGCCGATCGCACCGCCCAGCGCGCCGCCGCCCACGCCACCCGAGGTCGTGCGGCTGGACATCACGCCGGATGCCGTGCTGTGGAACGGCGAGGCCCTTGCCGACCAGGTCTCGCTGCGTGAGCGCCTGGACGCCGCCGGCAAGCAGGCCACGCAGCCCGAGGTGCATGTGCGCCCGCAGCCCGGTGCCAAGTACGACAACTTCGCAGCCGTCATGACGGCGGCCCACCAGGCCGGGCTGACCAAGCTCGGCGTGACCGGCAGCGAGCAGTTTCTGGACGACTCGCAGTAGGAGAGATTCATGAGTGCAGTTCTTTCACCGGGTATCTCCGGCGGCCTGACGCTGGACGGCACCCGCGCCGCGCCGCGCCGGTTCGTTGCGCCAGCGCCTTTGGCCACCACGGCACCGCTGCGCTCGCAGCTGAAGCCGCCGGCCGGCGCCAACCGCGGCACCGGCATCGCCCTCGTCGTCGGCCTGCACATCGTGCTGGGCTGGGGGCTGACGACGGGCCTCGCGTCCAAGGCCGTCGATGCGATCAAGAAGCCCATCGAAATGGCCCTGCTGCCCGAGGTGCTGCCGCCGCCACCACCCCCACCACCGCCGCCCAAGGTCGTCAAGATCGAGCCGGTGCAGAAGGTGGCGCCACCGCCGGCCTATGTGCCGCCGCCCGAGGTCGTGCCCGCTGTCGCGCCACCGCCCGCGCCCATCCAGGTCGTGCAGGCGCAGCCGCCGAAGGAAACGGTTGTCGTGGCGGCAGYACCCGCGCCTGTGCCCGCACCACCGCCGCCCGCAGCGCCCGCCGTCATCAAGCGCGAGATCAGCCTGGCCTGCCCAGGCTACGAGGCCGTGCTGGCCTCCGCGCTGGAAGAGGCCATCGACCGCGTCGGTCTCAAGGGCACGGTGCAGACACTGATCAAGATCCGCGGCAACCAGGTCGTCGACGTGCTGCCGCAATCAGGCCCCAAGGAGTACTACAAGTACGTTCAGGCCGCCGTCAAGCGCATGCGCTGCACGGCCGGTGGTGCCGATGAGGTGCAGGTATCCCTGCCCGTCATATTTTCCTGACACGACGGGCATGCAGTGCAACGCGGCGGCGCGCCAATGGGGCGCCGGCAGCCCAGCTAAAGAGGCTCAGTGGCGGTCTGCGCGCGCCGGCAGGGCGTCCATGCTGCCGGTATTCCCGGATGGAGTGGCGACAGCGTTTGCGTCGCCGGGCTCGAGGTCGCCGGCGCGCCGGTCACGCAGCACGGAGCGGGCCTCGTAGAGGCAGTCGGAACGCGACTGGATGGTGTTGCCGGACAGGCAATTGGCGCGTTCCTGTTGGTAGATTTCCGTTGCACTCTGCGTTTGCGCGGTGATGGGCAACACGATCGCGACCACGGCCGCTGCGGCAACAACCGTGCGGACCGGCGTCTGCCATGAAGTGAATCGGCGGATGCTCATGACGTACTCCTGGTGGATCAGGCACTGATCGGGCTTCGCCAGCCCGGCAGTGCCGGTACCGTTGCTGGCTGGGAAGCGGGGCAATCCAAGTGCCGGCTGCGTCTGGCGCCGGGCAGATCTGGTGCTTTCCGGTTACTCGCGATGACTTGTTGACGCCTTTTGCCGCGGAACCGCCTGACGACGTTGTTGACGTTCCAGGTCGCGACCCGCACGGCGTTACCGCTTGCTGGCTTTCAAGTGAGCCTCAACAGCCGCGGCGTCGTTGCCAACTGCCTTCACGGCCGCCTTGAGCTCGTCCGGCGTCACGCCGAACTTCGTGGCCCAGTCGCGCACCTCGTAGTCCTCGCTGAGGCTGATGCGGCTGCGATCCTGGCCGCCGGTCTTGGTCTTGTCGTCTGACATGGAAGTCTCCTGGAATGCCCATGAAACCGCCATCGTGGTGCCGTTGGAGCGAGGCGCATGAAGGACAAGTCCCCGCCGTGCTGCAAGCGTCGGCCTACGCCATGCAGAGTCCGCAGATTAGGGATGCGGCGGCGGGATGAGCCGGCGTCCTACAAGCCAGCTTGGGTGGGGCGCCCAGGATGGCATTCGCTGCGACTGCCGGAGCGTGCCATGACCCAGAGTTTTGATCGGTCCCGGCTGGCCGAAATTGCCGAAGCGCCGCCGATGCCGCGAGTGGCTTTCCCGGGCCGCGAGGAGATCGCCGTCATGCGGCGAAGCCTGCGGCGGATACGGGAACTGTTGAAACGCAAAGGCCGTGAGTCACGAGCGTCCCGCCGCGAGCGGGAACCGGCCGCAGCGGCGCGCCGCCTGGTCTCGGTGGGCTGAACCTTCGCGTTACCGGCGTTCGGCGGGAAACGTCGGCGCTTTCGGTGTGGTGCGGTCCTTGGCCAAACGTTCCAGGGTGCCGGGCTCCAGGCGGTCCCATTGAACCGCGTCTTCACCGCGCCGCGGCTCGGCCGTCTGAGCCGGGTCGCCCGGTATCGAGGCCGGCGCAACCGGTTGGGTTCGCGCGGGTGCACCCGCGACGGCGCTCGTTGCGACCGCGCAGCCTGCGAGCAGGCCGAGGGCAGAACCTGGGAGATCGAACTTCATTGCGGGCTCCTTCGCTGGGTGCGGGACAGGACACCAAAGCCGGGGAATGCGCGCGCCCAGAACGCCAGCTCGAAGATACCGCCGAGGGCCAGCAGGGCGGTGGCGCCGCTATCCAGCCCAATGCCATAGCAGGCCAGGGCGGCCAGCAAGAGGGCGGCGGTCACGAGGCGGTGTTTCATGGCATCCCGATGCAACGCTTGAGATGGTCATGCTAACGCGATGCCGCCTGCATGGCCGTCATCCAGCGTGAGTTGGCTGCCCACGACCAAGCGGGTAGAGTCAGCGGCGATTGCGGGAATCCAAGGGGCTTGCATGTTCCGTGGACTCCCACTGATATCTGGCGCCAGGGAGGCGAACAGTTAGCCATGCAATATCTGCCCTCCAGCTACGCCCCGTGGGTGGTCGCTGCGTCGCTGCTGATCGCCAGCTTTGCGTCCTATGTTGCGCTTGATCTGGCCAAGCGGGTCCGCACCCGTGACCGCGGCGTCGCCGTGAATTGGTGGGTCGGCGGCTCGCTGGCGATGGGCACCGGCATCTGGTGCATGCACTTCGTGGGCATGCTTGCCTTCTCTCTGCCGATTCCGCTCGGCTATACCGTGGTGCTGACAGTGGCATCGTGGGTCGCCGGGGTCGCCGTGTCGGCCATCGCCCTGTTTGTCGCGAGCCAAGGCGAGCTCACCTGGCGCCGCCTGGCCGGTGGTGCCATCGCGATGGGGCTGGGCATCTGCGCGATGCACTACACCGGCATGGCGGCGCTCGACATGTCGCCCGGCATCGTCTGGAATTTGCTGTTGGTCGCGGCAYCGGCGCTGATCGCGATCGCTGCGTCGGCGGCGGCGTTGTTGATCTTCTTCTGGCTGCGCAAGATGGGGGAGAGG
>NZ_JBFULE010000104.1:0-12016 GCF_056400485.1 Roseateles sp. P5_B10 | reverse complement strand
GGGAAGCCCTTCAGGATGGGGTTCTCCTGGATCACGTCGTCGACGATGACGCTGACCGGCTGCGAGGCGTTGAGGCGGAAGTCGGTGTTGCCGTAGCCGCGCAGGTAAAAGCGCGGGAAGGCGCGGCCGAAGCTGGACTCGATGTTCAGGCTGGGCACGCGGCCCGACAGGAAGCGCAGGTCCTGGCCGCCGGAGGCCAGCACGTCGAGCTTGTCGCCGCTGATCTTGGAGACGGCGTTGGGCACGTCCTTGATGTTTTCGGCACGCCGCTCGGCCGTGATGACGACGGTTTCGAGCTGGCTGCGGTCTTTGGCTGGGGCTTCTTGAGCCAGGGCGGGAAGGGCGGTGCTCAAGGCGAGGGCCAGGAGGCTCATGCGCGGTGCGTTCATCAAACAACGACTCCAGAAAAGGAAGCGGCCCCAACTGCAGGGCCGGCGGCGATTGTGCGGACCGCCGCAGGGGCTGGCAGCCGTCATGACTGCGTTGTTGCGCAAGTCTGACGGAGTAGTCAGTTTGCGGACGGGCCGTGCAGGTGCCCCCCGCACCGGGGCCGTGCGGGGGCGCACGAGAATGCGGCGCATGAAACGTCGTCCCCTCCTTGCTGGCCTGGCTCTGGCGCCTGTAGCCACCCGCAGCCTTGCCACCAATGCCGCTGACTTCGCCGCGCTGGAACGCCGCGTGCAGGGCCGAATCGGCTTCTTCGCCATCGACACCGGCAGCGGCCGCGTGATGGCTCACCGCGCTGACGAGCGATTCGCTACGGCGTCGACCTTCAAGATCCTGCTTGCCGCCCGCGTGGCCCAGGGTGTGGAGGCCGGGCGCTGGGGCTGGAATGACGCGGTGCCCCTGCGTGAGAGCGAGCGCGTGCCGCATTCGCCGGCCTTCGACCGCTTGCTGCCGCGTGGCCAGGCGACGCTGGCCGAGCTGGTTCAGGGCATCGTCGTCGAGAGCGACAACCCCTGCGCCAATGTGCTGCTGCGCCACTGCTGTGATTCGCCGGCCGGCCTGACGACCTGGCTGCGCCAGCAGGGCGACGCCGTCACGCGCCTGGATCGCTTCGAGACCGAGCTCAACGAGAACGCCCCGGGCGACCCGCGCGACACCAGCACGCCGCGCGCCTTTGCCAGGACGCTGCAGCATCTGCTGCTCGGCCCGGGCCTGAAGCGGGCCAACCAGGCGCGCTTGTGGGCCGACCTGCAGGCCTCGCGCACGGGCCTGAAGCGGCTGCGGGCCGGCGTGCCGGATGCGAGCTGGCGCGTCATCGACAAGACCGGCAGCGGCGCCCGTGGCGCGGTCAACGACGTGGCCCTGGTGTTTCCGCCGGGCGGCCGTTCGCCCTGGGTCGTTGTTGCCTTCCAGTCCGACTCCAAGGCCTCGAGCGACGAACTCTCCACCGTGCATGCGGACGCGATGCGCGGGCTGGTGAGGGCCTGGGCTTGAACAACGCGAGTCGGCGCCAGTACGAGGCCCGCATGCACCGCGTGCAGGCCCACATCGACCGCCATCTGGACGCGCCGCTGGACCTGGAAGCGCTGGCCGCCGTCGCCCACTTCTCGCCCTACCACTTCCACCGCCTCTTCCTGGCCTGGACGGGCCAGACCCTGGGCGACTACCTGGCGCGCCGTCGCCTGGAGAAGGCCGCTCAGCGGCTGCGYGGCCAGCCGGATTCGACCGTGCTGAGCATCGCGCTCAGCGTGGGCTATGGCTCGGCCGAGGCCTTCTCGCGGGCCTTCAAGCAGCGCTTCGGCCTGCCACCGGCGCAATGGCGCAATCTCGATCAGGCCGATAGCAATCTGGATCAAGCCGGCGCCGGGCCGGACGACGAGCATGGCTTCTCCCGCAACCGTGACGAAGGAGATCCCGTGAACGTCCGCCTCATCGACCGCCCGCCCGTGCGCATGGGCTATCTGCGCTACCAGGGCGCCTATGGCCCTGCCCTTGGCCGCTTCTGGGCCGAGACCTTCAACCCGTGGCTGGCCACGCAGAACCTCGGCCCCGTGTCGCGCTTCGGCATCAGCCACGACGACCCCAGCCTCGTGCCGCCCGAGCAATGCCGCTACGACGCCGGCGTGGCCGTGCCGGATGACTGGGCGCCCAACGGCGGCGCCCTCGTCACCGAGTTGCCCGGTGGCCGCTATGCGGCGCTGGACTTCGAAGGCACGGCCGCCGAGATCGGCGCCGCCTGGGCGGCCATGATGGGCCGGTGGCTGCCGAGCAGCGGCCTGCAGCTGGATGCGCGGCCCTGCTTCGAGCACTACGGGCCGCAGTCGAAATTCGACTTCAAGACCGGTGTGTTCGACTGCGAGCTGTGCATCCCTGTCGCGCCGCTGTAGCCGGCGCTCACACCAGCGGTGCGAACTCGCTGACCGTGCGGGCGCGCCCGGTCTGCTTGGCCTGGTAGAGGGCGCGGTCGGCGCGGTCGATGGCCAGGTGCAGGTCCTCGCCGGGCGCGCATTCCGCCACGCCGGCGGAGAAGGTGACGTGCAGGCCCGGCACGATGCTGTCAAAGGAGGCCGCCTCCAGCGCGTCGCGCAGGCGCTCGACCAGGGCTGCGGCCGTGTCGGCGCTGGCCTGCGGCGTGACGACGAGGAACTCCTCGCCACCCCAGCGCCCGGCGAAATCGCTGGTGCGCAGCGTGGCGTGCAGGGTGGCCGCGAAATGACGCAGCACCGCATCGCCCACGCCGTGGCCGTGGCGGTCGTTGACGGCCTTGAAGTGGTCGATGTCGATCAGCACCAGGCTCATCACATGGCCATGCTGGCGCTGGTTCAGCTGCTCGGCGGCGAGGCGCTCGCTCAAATGGCGGCGGTTGCTGATCTGGGTCAGCTCGTCGTGGTGGGCCAGGTACTGGATGCGCCCCAGCGCAGCGCGCAGTTCGGCGGTGCGCGCGCTGAGCTTGGCGCGCAGCCGCGCCATGTTGACCGACAGCACCGACACCGCCGTCATCAGGATGGCCGCGAAGCTGAAGTGCAGGGACTCGACCGCCGCGGGAAAGTTGGCCGGGTCCGTCGTGGCGCCATAGCCCATCGCGACGGCCAGCGACGCCAGCCCGAACAGATAGAGCCCGAAGGCCTGGCGCTGCGACAGCACGAACATGCCCCAAACGAGGTTGAGCAGCATGATGGCGATGATGGCGCCGCGCAGCGGCGGGTCGATGGCATAGCCCCAGGCTGTGATCAGCGCGCCGAAGACCGATTGCGGCAGCGTCAGCGACCGGTCGCGTGCCAGATGACGGCTCAGGCCCGTGCGAACCAGCACGTAAAAGCCCGCGATGCCGGCGAGGCCGACGCCGCTGATCCAGGCTCCGGGGCCGGCCTCCATCAGACCGAGGTTGACCTGCACGGCCACGTTCAGCGCGAACAGGCCGTAGACCGTCAGCGCCAGCAGTGTCAGCTTCACCGCGCCGCGGCCCTGGCCTTTCGGGCCCAGCAGCCAATCCGCCCAGCTCGCGGGAGCAGGTGCAGGGCGGGGCGAGAGTTTGGGCACGGTGGATGGGGCTGGGATGCCGGGCGAGGATAGCGGCCGCCGCGCTGGCGCGGCGGCGGGACACAGTTCGTTGCACGGCGAAGCGTCGCGGGGGTGAAGCCGCCCACACTGCCTTCATCCCTTCAACTTTGTGTGAGCACACTCCATGCCCATCACCTGCTTCATCCGCTACGAGCTCGACCCCTTCCAGCGCGAGGCCTTCCGCGAGTACGCGCAGGCCTGGGGCCGCATCATTCCGCGCCTGGGCGGCCGGCTGCTGGGCTACTGGCTGCCGCACGAGGGCACGAACTACGAGGCCTGGGGCCTGGTCGGTTTCGACTCGCTGGCCGACTACGAGGCCTACCGCGTCCGCCTCAAGGCCGACCCCGAGGCGCGGGCCAATTTCGAGTTCGCGCAGAAGCAGCGCTTCATCCTGCGCGAGGAGCGCACTTTCTGTGAGGATGTGCAGCCATGATCGCCGTCATCTTTGAAGTCCAGCCCACCGACGAGGGCCGCCAAGCCTACCTCGACCATGCCGCCGCGCTGAAGCCACTGCTGGAGCGCATGGACGGCTTCATCTCGGTGGAGCGCTTCCAGAGCCTGACGCAACCGGACAAGCTCTTGTCTCTGTCCTTCTGGCGCGACGAGGAGGCGGTGCGCGGCTGGCGTGAGGTGGAGCGGCATCGCGAGGCCCAGGCGGCCGGGCGCGGCGGGCTGTTCAAGGACTACCGGCTGCGGGTGGCGCATGTGGTGCGCGATTACGGCCTGAACGAGCGCGAACAGGTCCCTCGATGAACGCCGAACCCCGCCTTGCGCGCATTGCCGCGGCCATCGCCGACCCGACGCGAGCACGGACGTTGGCCCGCCTGCTCGATGGCCGCCTGCACACGGCCGGCGAGCTGGCCACGCATGCCGGCGTGGGCGCGGCGACGATGTCGGCCCACCTGAAGCTGCTCGTCGACGAGGGCCTGGCCCGCGTGCGGCCGCAGGGGCGACATCGCTATTTCGGCCTGGCCGATGGCGACGTGGCGCATGCACTGGAGGCGCTGCTGCGCTTGGCGGATCGCCGCGATGGCATCGACGAGCCGGCGGCCGACTTGAAGCGCTGGCAGCGGCCGGAGATGCGCGGCCTGCGGCATGCGCGCAGTTGCTATGGCCACCTGGCCGGCGAGCTGGGCGTGCGGCTGCATGACGTCCTTTGCTCGCGCGGCTGGGTGGAGCGGGCGGGCAGTGCAGAACGGTTGACGGACACGGCGCGCGCGACGCTGCAGGCGCAAGGACTGGAATTGGCGACCGTGGCTGCGGGCCGGGCGCTCTATCCGTGCGTGGACTGGTCCGAGCGACGCGAGCATTTCGCGGGCGCCGAGGCCGTGGCTTTGCTGGAGGCATTGCTGGCGCGCGGCTGGCTGCGCCGCCGCGACACGTCGCGCGAACTGGTCTTGACGCCCACCGGCCAACGCGAATTCGTCGACGGGCTGTTGGCCGGTTGAGCCACGTGGCCGGCGCCGCGGGCGCGTTGGCGTAGAGCTTGCTATTCATGCGGCGCTACCACCCGCCGCATCCCTATGCCCATTCATCCTTGCTTTCCCGCCGCGCGGTTCACCCCCTGGGGCCGATCGGCCGCGTCACTGACGGGCTTGCTTGCGATGCCCGCACTGGCCGCCGAGCAGGTGCCGGCCGCCCAGATCAACGCCGGCGACACCGCCTGGCTGCTCAGCGCCACCGCATTGGTCCTGCTGATGACGCTGCCCGGCCTGGCGCTGTTCTATGCCGGCATGGTGCGCAAGAAGAACATCCTGGCCGTCATGGCCCAGACGCTGGCCTGCGCCGCGCTGGTGACGCTGCTGTGGTTCGTCTGTGGCTACAGCCTGGCGTTCGAGCCGGGGCCGGCCGGGCTGGAGCGCCGGATCGGCGGCCTGGGTGGCGCCGGGCTGGGCAATGTGCTGCATGACAAGGCGACCGGCCTGGTCAGCGTGCATCCGCTGATGCCCAGCGTGCCGGCGGCGGTGTTCGCGCTGTTCCAGCTCAGCTTCGCCGTCATCACGCCCTGCCTGGTCATCGGCGCGGTCGCCGAGCGCATGCGCTTCGCCAGCCTGTTGGCCTTCCTCGGGTTGTGGTCGCTGTTCGTCTACGTGCCGGTGGCGCACTGGGTTTGGGCGCCGCAGGGCTGGCTGGCCCAGTTGGGTGCGCTGGATTTCGCCGGAGGCACGGTGGTGCACATCAATGCCGGCGTCGCGGGTCTGGTGGCCGCGTGGATGCTCGGCCCGCGCGCGGGCTTCGGCCGTGCTGCACTCACGCCGGCCAACCTGGCCTACACGATGACCGGCGCCGGCCTGCTGTGGGTGGGCTGGATGGGCTTCAACGGCGGCTCGGCCGGCGCGGCGGATGGACGGGCCGGCATCGCAATGCTCAACACGCAGCTCGGCGCCGCAGCGGCCGCACTGTCCTGGATGGCGGCCGAGTGGGCGACGCGGCGCACGCCGACGCTGCTGGGCCTGTGCAGCGGCGCCGTGGCGGGGCTGGTGGCCATCACACCCGCCTGCGGCTTCGTCACGCCAGCTTCAGCGGTGCTCATCGGCCTGGTGGCGGGCGCGGCCTGTTACTGGGGCGCCACCGGGCTCAAACGCTGGCTGCGTGCCGACGACTCGCTGGACGTGTTCGGCGTGCACGGCGTGGGCGGCATCGTCGGCGCGCTGCTGACCGGTCTGTTGGCCGATCCGCGCGTGGGTGGCGTGGCCGGGTCGCTGGGCACGCAGGCCGTGGCGGTCCTGGCCACGGTGGCTTTCAGCGCGGTCATGACGGCGGGCATCCTGCTGCTGGTCTATCTGCTGCTGGGCGGGCTGCGCGTGGATGCGGCGCGCGAGCAGCAGGGGCTGGATCTCAGCCAGCACGGCGAGCAGGTGGCGTGATGGCCAGCGACAGCGAGAAGCTGGCCGTGGCCGCCCACCTGCATGTGCTGATGCGCCGCAAGATGGGTCGCGTGACGGACGTCGAATGGTTGGTGCGCAACGCCGACTACGCACGGGAGATCATCCGCCTGGCCTGCCAGCAGGCCGAGCATCCGGAGGTGGCGGATTGGGGCGCGCGGCTGCAAGCCATGCTCTTCCCGAAACCGCCGCCGGCGGCACCAACGCCTGTAAGTGCGCGTGCAGTGGCGGCGGCCCGCTACATCGGTGGCCTGCGCTGACGCGTCTTCTCCGCGTGGCCCGGCATGGCGTTGTACAACGCATGCCATGCACATCACCCGCATCGCGCCGCTCGTCGCGGCCTACTTCGCAGCCAGCCTCGCCCACTTCAGTCACAACGCTCAGTACATCGCCTTCTATCCTGGCATGCCGGCATGGCTGACCCCGGGGACGGTCTGGTTGTGCTGGTTTGCGGTTTGCGCCGTTGGCCTGTTGGCATGGGTGCTGACGCGCCTGGGTCTGCCCACGCTTGGCCTGCTGGCCCTTGGCGTTTATGGCGCCCTGGGCCTGGATGGCCTGCTGCACTATCGTCTGGGGCTGTGCTCGCAGCACACGCTGATGGCCAATCTGACGATCTGGGCCGAGGCGACGACGGGGCTGATGCTGTTGCTGGTGTCGGCCGTGCTGTTCGCGAGACGGCTGTCGTTGGTGAACACTCAAACACGTCAGGGCTGAAATGATCGAACTCCCTACCCTGCTGGCCTTCACGCTGCTCAACATGAGCTTTGCCCTCATTCCGGGGCCGGACGTCATCTGCATCCTTTCCAACTCGGTCTCGCGCGGCACGGCCGCAGGAGCCAAGGTGTGCCTGGGCATTGCCTGCGCTGCGCTGGTTCACGTCGCGGCCGCCACCTTGGGACTCACCGCCTTCCTGGCCGCCGTTCCCACGGCATTTCTGGTGGTCAAGGCGGTCGGTGCGGCCTACCTGGTGTGGCTGGGCTGGCAGATGCTGCGCCACCCCACCGAGGTGGCTGCCGGCCCCGTGAACAGCCGTTGGTCTTCGCCGTTTGCCCAGGGCGCTTTGTCCAACCTGTTCAATCCCAAAGTGGCCATCTTCTTCCTGGCCATCCTGCCGCAGTTCATCGACCCCGCCCTGGGCCATCCCGGCTGGCAGGCGGCCCTGCTGGGCATGGTGTCCATCGTCTCGGGCACAGTGGTCAACCTGTGTACCGCCGCGCTGGGCGGCAGGGCCAGGCATTGGCTGCTGGCCAAGCCGCGCTTCTTCCAGCGCTTCCAGCAGCTCGCGGGCGCTGCGCTGGTGGGGCTGGGCATCAAGGTCGCCCTGGAGCGCGCTCGCTGATACGGGGAGACCGCATGCCCACACTCGACCACCTGATCCTCAAGGTCAACGACCTGGACGCCAGCGTGYGCTTCTACGTCGACGTGATGGGCTTCACCGATGCCGGCCGCGACGGTCCCTTCACTGTCATCAAGGCTGGGCCGGACTGCCAGCTGCAGCTCGCCCCCTGGGGCACGCCGGGCTTCGAGCACTACGCCTTTGCAGTGACCCGCGCCGAGTTCGAGACCATCTTCGAGCGCATCAAGGCGGCGGGCCTGGGCTATGGGCCGACCTTTGATTCCGTGGGTACGAACACGGGGCCGGGCAGCGAGGTGGGTGCTCGTGGGCCGGGGCCGACGCTCTATTTCAACGACCCCAACAAGCACCTGATCGAGATCAGGACCTACGAAGGTTAGCGCTTGCTTTTCGGCGGCACGAGGGGCGCGCCGCGCTGGCCGGTGGTGAGATCCCACTGGTAGACCTCGCGCGTTGCCCTGTCGACGGCGTAATGGCCCAGCAGATGGCTGGCGTCCTTGGGCTCCTTGGGGCCGTCGAAGCGCAGCGTGAAGACGAAGTCGGCGTCGGTGGGATGGCGCTTGCAGCGGTAGTCGCCGCGCTTGTTGGGGCCGGCCAGATGCAGGGCGCGGGCGGTGCCGATCAGCTTGAGGCAGGCCTGGCGTTCGCTCAGGCCAGCAGCATGGGCGGGCCAGGCCGCGGTGGAGACAAGGGCAGCAGACAGGAGCAGCCGGAACATGCCGGCGAGTATCAGCCCTCAGCCCTCAGCCCACCTGAGCCGGCACGCTCCAGCGCTTGGTCACGTCGCCGCGCGTGTTGACGCTTTCCAGCTGCACGCCAAAGCCCCAGAGGCGGCCGACATGCTTGAGCACCTCCTGGGCGCTGTCGTGCAGCGGGCGGTTCAGGTGCTGCACGTGGCGCAGAGTCAGTGAGCGGTCGCCGCGCAGGTTGACGTTCCAGACCTGGATGTTGGGCTCGCGGGTGGACAGGTCGTACTGGCGCGCCAGCGCCTGGCGCACATGGCGGTAGCCGCCTTCGTCGTGGATGGCGGAGATCTCGTACTCGCTCTTGGCCTCGTCGTCGATGATGGAGAAGAGGCGGAAGTCGCGCATGATCTTCGGGCTCAGGTACTGGCCGATGAAGCTCTCGTCCTTGAAGTTGCGCATCGCGTGGTCGAGCGTGGGCAGCCAGTCACTGCCGGCGATGTCGGGGAACCAGTCGCGGTCTTCATCCGTCGGGTTCTCGCAGATGCGCTTGATGTCGGTGTACATCGCGAAGCCCAACGCATACGGGTTGAGGTTGGCGTTGGGATGCTGGTAGACGACGTTGGTGTGGGACTTGAGCCACTCGATCATCATGCCGTCGCTCAAGTAGCCGTCGTCGTACATCTGGTTGAGCAGGCGGTGGTGCCAGAAGGTGGCCCAGCCTTCGTTCATGACCTGCGTCTGGCGCTGCGGGTAGAAGTACTGCGCGATCTTGCGCACGATGCGCACGACCTCGCGCTGCCAGGGGTCCAGCAGCGGCGCGTTCTTCTCGATGAAGTACAGCAGGTTCTCCTGCGGCTCGTCGGGGAAGCGGCGGCTCTCGGCGGCTTCGTCGGGGCGGTCGGCCTTCTTGGGCAGGGTGCGCCACAGGTCGTTGATCTGCGACTGCGCGTGCTGCTCGCGGTCCTTCAGCCGCGCGCGCTCTTCGGCCAGCGACAGCTTGGCCGGGCGGCGGTAGCGGTCCACGCCGTGGTTCATCAGCGCGTGGCAGGAGTCGAGCAGGGTTTCGACGGCATCGACGCCGTAGCGCTCCTCGCAGTCGGCGACGTAGTTCTTGGCGTAGACGAGGTAGTCGATGATGGACGAGGCGTCCGTCCACATGCGGAACAGGTAGTTCCCCTTGAAGAAGCTGTTGTGGCCGTAGCAGGCGTGGGCGATGACCAGGGCCTGCATGGCCAGCGTGTTCTCCTCCATCAGGTAGGCGATGCAGGGGTCGGAGTTGATGACGATCTCGTAGGCCAGGCCCATCTGGCCGCGCTTGTAGTTGCGCTCGGTGCTGATGAACTCCTTGCCGTAGCTCCAGTGCCGGTAGTTGACCGGCATGCCGACGGAGGCATAGGCGTCCATCATCTGCTCGGCGGTGATGACCTCGAGCTGGTTGGCATAGGTGTCCAGGCCGAAGCGCTCGGCGGTGTTCTTGATGACGGTGTGGTACTCGTCGATGAGATCGAAGCTCCAGTCATTGGGCGAGGGCAGGGGCTGGCTGGGTCTGCGCAACAGCGGCTTCATGCGCCGCAGCGGCAGGTGCTGGCGGCGGTCGGGCATGCCGGCCGGCGGGTTGGCCGGGCGCTCGTGGTGACGGCGGTCCTCTTTACTGCTCATGTGGAGGCCCCTTCCTTCTTGAACAGCTCACGGAAGACGGGGTAGATCTGCGAGGCCTCGACGGCCTTGCGCATGGCGAAGTGGCGGGCGTCCTCGCTGAGCTTCTGGTATTCCTCCCACAGGTTCTGTTCGGGTTCGGCTACCTGCACATAGGCGAAGTAGCGGCACAGCGGCAGGATCTTGTCGGCCAGCAGCTCGCGGCAGCGGCCGCTGTCGTGGTGCCAGTTGTCGCCGTCGCTGGCCTGGGCGCCGTAGATATTCCACTCGGTCGGCGAGTAGCGCTCCTTGATGATCTGCTCCATCAGCACCAGGGCGCTGGAGACCACGGTGCCGCCGGTCTCTGTCGCGTGGAAGAAGTTCTGCTCGTCGACTTCCTGCGCCTGCGTGTGGTGGCGTATGAAGACGACGTCGATCTTTTMGTAATGCCGCGTCAGGAAGAGATAGAGCAGGATGAAGAAGCGCTTGGCCAGGTCCTTGCGGCCTTCGTCCATGGAGCCGGACACGTCCATCAGGCAGAACATGACGGCGCGCGTCGTCGGCACCGGGATGCGCACGCGGGCACGGAAGCGCAGGTCGATGGGGTCGAGGAAGGGGATGGCCTTGAGGCGCTCGCGCAGATGCTGGATGCGCTCACGGGTTTCGAGCAGCAGTCGCGGCGTTTCGGGGCGGTCTTCCTTCAGCAGCTCCTGCTCGCGGGCTTCGAGCTCGTGCAGCTCGCGGCGCTTGTCCATGCCCAGCGCGATGCGCCGGCCCAGGGCGCCGCGCATCGAGCGCACGACGTGCAGATTGGTGGGCGTGCCGTCAGACACGAAGCCGGCGCGCTGGCTGCGCCACTCGGGCGTGTCGGCCAGCGTCGTGCGGGCGAGATTGGGCAGGGCCAGGTCCTCGAAGAAGACCTGCATGAACTCTTCCTTGCTGAGGTGAAAGACGAAGTCGTCCTCACCCTCGCCAGTGTCGCTGGCCTCGCCGCCTCCGCCGCCACCGCCCTGCCCACCCTTGGGCTTGGCAATGCGGTCGCCCTTCACATACTCCTGGTTGCCCGGCCGCACAACCTCGCGCACGCCGCCGTCGCCATGGCCGAAGACGGGCTCGCTCAGGTCCTTCTTGGGGATGTGCACATCCTCGCCGCGCTCCATGTCGCGGATGCCACGGCCATCGACCGCGCGTTTCACCGCCTCGCGGATCTGCTCCTTATGGCGACGCAAGAAGCGCTCGCGGTTGCCGATCGACTTGTTCTTGCCGGAGAGGCGCCGGTCGATGATCTGTTGAAGCGACATCAGCAGTGGCCGGTTGCGTTCAGGAACTCTTGCGCACCCTCAAGTACCACTCGCACAACAGCCGCACCTGCTTGGCCGTGTAGCCCTTGTCCACCATGCGCTGCACGAAGTTCTCGTGCTTCTTGGCGTCCTCGGCGCTGGCCTTGGCGTTGAAGCTGATGACAGGCAGCAACTCCTCGGTGTTGGAGAACATCTTCTTCTCGATGACGGTGCGCAGCTTCTCGTAGCTGGTCCACAGCGGGTTCTTGCCCGCGTTGTTGGCGCGCGCACGCAGCACGAAGTTGACGATCTCGTTGCGGAAGTCCTTGGGGTTGGAGATGCCGGCCGGCTTCTCGATCTTCTCGAGCTCGGCGTTCAGCGACGCGCGGTCGAACACTTCTCCGGTGTCGGTGTCGCGGTACTCCTGGTCCTGGATCCAGTAGTCGGCATAGGTCACGTAGCGGTCGAAGATGTTTTGGCCGTACTCGCTGTAGCTCTCCAGATAGGCGGTCTGGATTTCCTTGCCGATGAACTCGGCATAGCGCGGCGACAGCTGTTCCTTGATGTAGCTGACGTATTTCTCTTCCAGCTCCTTGGGGAACTGCTCGCGCTCGATCTGCTGCTCCAGCACATACATCAGGTGCACCGGGTTGGCCGCCACCTCGGCCG
>NZ_JBFULE010000103.1:0-12054 GCF_056400485.1 Roseateles sp. P5_B10 | reverse complement strand
GCCGGCCTTGGCCTTGGCGGTGTAGTCCTTGTACTGCGGAATCGCGACCGCAGCCAGGATGCCGATGATGGCCACGACGATCATCAGTTCGATCAGGGTGAAGCCTTGTTGGGCGCGTGCTTTCAGGTTCATGTCAGTACTCCAGCGAGTGTGAGTGGTGGGAGGAGGGCACACCCCCTGAATGCAGGGGCCGTGCCAGCTTTTTCAGGCCCTCAAACTGTGCGAAAGCGCACGGCTGAGGCGGTTGAGCCGCCAGATCTGACAAAAAACGTCACTTCGAGCTGACGCGTTCTGTCATTGCAGCGTGGCGGGCCGAGAAACGTCAGGCGAAAAAATGGCGCCGCAGGGCGCCAGACTCGATCGCAAGGCGGGCTCAAAGTTCCATTTCCTGGCCGGCCTGCAGCGCGCTGATCCGATGGGGACTGTTCAAGGCCTGCACGCCTTGCATGACGGCTTCGACCTCGCCGGGCTTGATGTGGGTGATGCGCACGTCGACGCTGCCGGCCAGATGGGTCAATTCGCGGCCCAGCTCCGCCGGATGAAGATGCTGGCTGACGTGGGCCACCTCGGCCTCGTCGTCGCTGAAGGCCGTCTCGATGACGAGATGGGACAGGCGCAGGTCGGCCAGGCGCCGCCACAGGGCCGGGTTGGGGCCGGTATCGCCGGTGAAAACCCAGTGCGCGTGGCCGCTCGCGGTGCCGGCATCGACGGCGAAACCGACGGCCGGCACGGTGTGGGCGGCGGGCAGCACTTCAATGATGCGGCCGCCCAGGTCGACGCGGTCGCCGATCTGGAAGGGGTGCAGGCTCAGCACCGGCGCCTCGCGGCTGGGCAGGACGGTGAAATCGGGCCAGATCACGCCATTGAAGATGTGCTGGCGCAGGGCGGCCAGCGTCTCGGGCAGGCCGTGGACCTGGATGGGCGGGCGGCCCGCCGCGGCGCGCAGGCGCAGCACCGCATCAGCCAGCAACGGGATGCCGAGCACATGATCCAGATGGGAGTGGCTGAGCAGGATGTGGTCGACGGCGGCCAGGGCATCCAGCGGCAGGTCACCCACGCCGGTGCCGGCGTCGATGAGGACATCGTCGTCCAGCAGGAAGGCAGTGGTCTTGTAGCCGGCGGCAATGGCGCCGGAGCAGCCCAGGACGCGGATGTTCATGCGGTGCGTGGCTCGGAATGGGTGGCTCGCATCAGGCGAGGCCGAGCCAAGAATGTACGCACCCGCCCCGTGGGTCGGACGGTCGGATTACCGAGTTGGGGGTGTCGCTATCGTGAGGAAGTCACAGCAGCCGCGAAGGCCGCGGCCGGCCTGGACTTCGGGCGATCAACCCTGGATGAACTGCATCTGCGTGCCGGCCAGCTCGATCAGGTCGCCGGTGCGCAGTGCAATCGATTCGCCCGTCAGCGGGATGCCGTTGACGCTGGGGCGCTGGTTACCTTCGACGTGGGCGAAGACATAACCGGTGGGGCGCTTGGTGATGGAGGCGACCTGCACGCCGGGCTTGCCCAGCGTGGTGACGACCTTGGTCAGCGCGACCTCGCGGCCGGCGGCGGCGCCGGTCAGCACCTTGATGGAGGCCGGGCCGATGGCGGCCGCACCCAGCGAGCCGAAGTTGGAGCCCAGGCCCAGGCTCGGCGGCGCGCCGGAACCGGGCTTGAGGATCATGGTCTTCTCGTAGTCGCCGCCGTCGYTCAGCAGGAACTTGATCTTGTACTTGCCGATTTCGACCGTGTCGTTGTCGGCCAGCAGCTGCTTCTTGATCGCCTTGCCGTTGATGTACGTGCCGTTGGTGGAATTGAGGTCTTCAATGAAGACGTCGGCGCCGACCATCTGCAGCACGGCGTGTTCGCCGCTGACCGCGAGATTGTCGATGACGATGTCGTTGTAGGGACGTCGACCGAGGGTGGTCTTGTCCTTGGTGATCTGCACCTCCTTGATCACGACGCCGTCGAGCGAAACCACCAGTTTGCCCATTTATGACCTCAAGTTCTGTTGTACGTGCCCTGACTTTGCATGGGGTAGCAAGTCAGTTGCCGCCGCGTCGACCGAAGGGCCACCAGCCCCGTCCTTCGGTACGTTGGCGTCCTTCTGCGCGGGCCAGGATGAGCGCGATGTTATCGCGACCGCCGCTGTCATTGGCTGCGTTGATCAGTGCGCGTGCAGCTTCGGGCAAGGCCGGATTGCCGTTGAGCAGGTTGGCGAGGCTGTCATCGTCGAGCATGTCGGACAGGCCGTCGGAGCACAACAGGTAGGTGTCGCCCGGCTGGACCTCGTGCAGATGCAGCTCCATCAGCACCGTGTCCTCGACGCCAACAGCGCGCGTGACGAGGTTCTTGTTGCTGGAAAACGCGGCTTCTTCGACGGTCAGCAGACCGGCGTCGATCTGCTCCTGCAGCAGCGAGTGGTCGCGCGTGATCTGCGTCAGGCGGCCGGCGCGCAGCCGGTAGGCGCGCGAGTCGCCGACATGGCCGAGCAGCAGGCCTTCGGGGCGGAAGACGCCCAGCACCAGCGTCGTGCCCATGCCGGCATAGCGCGGGTTGGTGTTGGCGGCGTTGAAGATGGCGCGGTTGGCGTTGTCCACGCAGATGTCCATGGCGCGCTTGACCTCGCCGGCCCGGGCCTCGCGGCCGGCGTCCTTGAGCCAGCGGCCCAGCTCGGAACTGACGAAGCTGGTCAGCATCTGGCTGGCCACTTCGCCGGCGTTGTAGCCGCCCATGCCGTCGGCCAGCACGGTCAGGCCTGCGGCCTCGTCCAGGGCGACCGAATCCTCATTGTTGTCGCGCGCACGTCCCACGTCGGTGGCGCTGAAGAACTCCAGGGTCATGAGGCTTGCGGTGGCTCGTGGGGCTCGGCAGAGGAGCAAGGATTCTGCCCTGCTTCCTCAGGCGCCAAGCGCAGTGTTTGTGCGAAGGCCGCATCCTGGGGGGAAGCCGCTGCAGCCGTTTCGGGCGCAGCGGGTTCGGCCTGCAGGCCGAGCACGAGCACGGCTTCGAGATCACGAGCCATCTGCTCGCCGTCGGCGTAGCGCAGCTCGGGGCGCTTCTCCAGCGCGAGGGCCAGCACCAGGGCGAGGGCTTCGGGCAGGCTGGGGCGGTGGATGCGGATATCGGGTGCAGGCTCGGTCGCAATTTGTTGCATCAGCCGCGCCATGGACTCGCTCTGGTGGGGCAGTGCGCCGCTGAGCAATTGGTAGAGCAGCACGCCCAGGGAATAGAGGTCGCTGCGGCCGTCCACCGTCAGGCCGGCAAGTTGCTCCGGAGACATGAAGGACGGCGTGCCCAGCACGAGGCCGGTGCGGGTGCGGCTGCCGTCGCCAACGCGGGCAATGCCGAAGTCCATCAGCTTCAGGCTGCCATTGATGCGGTCCAGCATGACATTGGCGGGCTTGATGTCGCGGTGCACCACGCCTTGGCTGTGGGCATAGGCCAGGGCCCGCGCCAGACGCGCGCCGATCTGCACGACTTCGCGAGCGGGCAGCAGCTGGCCGGCCTTGGTGAAGCTGCTCAGGTCGCGGCCGAGCACGTATTCGAGGGCGATCCAGGCGTCAGCACCGTCCTGGCCGGCATCGACGACCTGCAGGATGTCTGGATGTTCCAGCTGGCCGGCTGCACGCGCCTCGCGCATGAAGCGCTCGCGCACGTCCGCCAGGTCTTCGGCCGAGAATTCGCGGCTCAGCGCGAGGCGCTTGATGGCGACCTGGCGGCCCGTTGAGCGTTGCGTGGCCTTGTAGACCACGGCCATCGCGCCGCGGCCGATCTCGGCACCGAGTTCGAAATCGCGCAGGTCGGGGGGCGGCTGTGCGGCCCTGACCTGCGGCGTGGACGCGCCGGGGCCTTGAGTCTGCTGCACGGTCGGCAGGGCCGACGGATCGCCGTACGGTGAGCCAGCAGGATCGGGCACCCGACCGATGAGGCGCTGCCAAAAGCTGCCTGCCTTGCCGGATTTGCCGCCGCTTGCCATGCGGTCGATCTTAGGCGGCCTCGCGCTTGCTGCGGCGGGCCAGCGCCATGCCAACGACGACGACCAGGACCGCGCAGCTGATGCTGACGGCGTAGTCCAGGCCATGCATATGCGCCTCGAACCACTCGTGCACGGCCGCATCGGTCGTCGCCATCTCGCCGGCGACGAAGCCCAGCAGGGCGGCCCCCAGCGTGATGATGACCGGGAAGCGCTCCATCAGCTTCAACAGCAGCGTGCTGCCGAAGATGATGAGTGGGATGGACAGGCCCAGGCCGATGATGAGCAGCATCAGGCGGGCGCCCTCGGGCGCGCTGTTGGCGGCGGCCGCGACGGCGATGACGTTGTCCAGGCTCATGACGAGGTCGGCGATCAGGATGGTGCGCACGGCCGTCCACAGATTGCCGCTGGCGTGCACGTCGGCGTCGTCTTCGCTGTCGGCCAGCAGCTGGATGCCGATCCACAGCAGCAGCACGGCGCCGATCAGCTTCAGCCAGGGCAGCTGCAGCAACTGCACGGCGAACAGCGTCAGCACGACACGCAGCAGGATGGCAGCGCCGCTGCCGAAGACGATGGCCTTCTTCTGCTGGCTGTGCGGCAGATTGCGCGAGGCCAGCGCAATGACGACGGCGTTGTCGCCGGACAGCAGGATATTGACCCAGATGATCTTCAGCAGCGCGATGAAGAAGGCGGCGTTCAGCAGGTCCATGGCAGGCTCGGTGTTGGTCGCCCGAGTGTCGGTCCGCCCGGGCGGGCTGCGTCTGCGTGCAACTACGCAGGCAGCAAAGGAAAAGGGCCGTTCAGTGAACGGCCCTCGAATTGCTCACGAGGAGCAGGCTCAGAGCAGGGCCTTGAGCAGCTTGGCCATTTCCGACGGGTTGCGCGTGACCGTGAAGCCACACTCTTCCATGATGGCGAGCTTGGCATCGGCCGTGTCGGCGCCGCCGGAGATCAGCGCGCCGGCGTGGCCCATGCGCTTGCCGGGGGGCGCCGTGACGCCGGCGATGAAGCCGACGATGGGCTTCTTCATGTTGGCCTTGCACCAGCGCGCGGCTTCCGCCTCGTCCGGGCCGCCGATCTCGCCGATCATGATGACGGCGTCGGTGTCCGGGTCATCGTTGAAGGCCTTCATCACGTCGATGTGCTTCAGGCCGTTGATCGGGTCGCCGCCGATGCCGACGGCCGACGACTGGCCCAGGCCGATCTCGGTCAG
Source organism: Roseateles sp. P5_B10 (assembly GCF_056400485.1). Lineage (NCBI taxonomy): Bacteria > Pseudomonadati > Pseudomonadota > Betaproteobacteria > Burkholderiales > Sphaerotilaceae > Roseateles > Roseateles sp. P5_B10. The sequence continues at coordinate 6,883 of NZ_JBFULE010000103.1, read as the reverse complement.
CTGCGCCACGGCTTCATAGGTCAGCGTGCCGGAGCGCGACACGACGCCGATGCGGCCCTTGCGGTGGATGTGGCCCGGCATGATGCCGATCTTGATTTCTTCCGGCGTGATCAGGCCGGGGCAGTTGGGGCCCAGCAGCAGCGTGCGCTTGCCGCCAGCGGCTTCCTTGGCCTTCATCTTGTTGCGCACTTCCAGCATGTCCCGGACCGGGATGCCTTCGGTGATGCAGATCGCCAGGTCCAGGTCGGCTTCGACGGCTTCCCAGATCGCGGCGGCGGCRCCSGCGGGCGGCACGTAGATCACCGACACGGTCGCGCCGGTCTGCGAGGCGGCTTCCTTGACGGTCGCGTAGATGGGGATCTCGCTGAACTTCTCGCCAGCCTTCTTCGGATTCACGCCCGCGACGAAGGCGTTCTTGCCGTTGGCATAGGCCTGGCAGCCCAGGGTATGGAACTGGCCGGTCTTGCCGGTGATGCCCTGGGTGATGACCTTGGTGTCTTTGTTGATGTAGATGGACATGTCTGATTCCTCTGGGCGGGCTTAGGCGACTGCGGCGACGATTTTGGTGGCCGCTTCGGCCATCGTGTCGGCCGCGATGATGGGCAGGCCGGATTCGGCCAGCATCTTCTTGCCCAGTTCTTCGTTGGTGCCCTTCATGCGCACGACCAGCGGCACGGACAGGTTCACGGCCTTGCAGGCGGTGATGACGCCTTCGGCGATGGTGTCGCACTTCATGATGCCGCCGAAGATGTTGACCAGGATGCCCTTCACGCTCTTGTTTTTGAGCATGATCTTGAAGGCCTCGGTGACCTTCTCGGCCGTGGCGCCGCCGCCGACGTCCAGGAAGTTGGCCGGCTCGCCGCCAAACAGCTTGATGGTGTCCATGGTGGCCATGGCCAGGCCGGCGCCGTTCACCAGGCAGCCGATGTTGCCGTCCAGGCTGATGTAGGCCAGGTCGAACTTGCTGGCTTCAACTTCAGCGGGATCTTCTTCGTCCAGGTCGCGGTAGGCGACGATCTCAGGGTGGCGGAACAGCGCGTTGGCGTCGAAGTTGAACTTGGCGTCCAGGGCCATCAGGTTGCCCTTGCTGTCGCAATTCAGCGGGTTGATTTCAACCAGCGACGCGTCCGTGTCCATGTAGCACTTGTAGAGCTTGGCAAAGATGTCGACGGCCTGGTCGATGGAGGCGCCAGTCAGGCCGATGGCCGCGGCGATCTTGCGCGATTGCGCTTCGCTCAGGCCCGTCAGCGGGTCGATCATCTCGGTGATGATCTTCTCGGGCGTGGAGTGGGCCACTTCCTCGATGTCCATGCCGCCTTCGCTCGACGCGATGAAGGCGACCTTCTGCGTGCCGCGGTCGGTGACCAGCGAGACGTAGAGCTCCTTCTTGATGTCAGCGCCATCTTCGATGTACAGGCGACGGACCTTCTGGCCTTCAGGGCCGGTCTGGTGCGTGATCAGCTGCATGCCGAGGATCTTCTCGGCCAGCGCCTTGACGTCGTCCTGTGTCTTGGCGACCTTGACGCCGCCACCCTTGCCGCGGCCGCCGGCGTGGATCTGGGCCTTGACCACCCAGACCGGGCCACCCAGCTTCTGGGCGGCCTCGACGGCTTCCTGCACGGTGAAGGCCGGGATGCCGCGCGGCACCGGCACGCCGAACTGGCGCAGGATCTCTTTGCCCTGGTATTCGTGGATTTTCATGGCTGGGTCTCTCGGGTCGGGGAAGTCAGGATTCGGAAGTGGCCGGCTGGGCAGCGGTTTGTTGATGCCAGCGGGGATAGAACTTGGCGACGGTCACGCTGTCGCGGCGCAGGGCGTGGCAGYGGTCGAGCTGGAAGGGCGGGTTGCCGGCGGCATCGCCTTCGCGAGACGGCGACGGGCCGCCCCTAGGCGTCTCAGCCCCCTCGGGGGGCAGCGCCGAAGGCGCGTGGGGGCTCTCACGTGTGTCGATGACGGAGCCAGCCATGGCCTGGATGACGGCCGTCGGCAAGATCTGGCACAGCTCGGTGACGTGGGTGCAGCCGCGCGTGCCGCCGAGGCGTTCACCGACGGCCTGCCGGAAGCCCTTCATCAGGTTCAGGCCGATGAGGCGGGCATAGGCATTGCCATGGTGGTCGCAGGCGCCCGGATACGGCATCCACAGCGTCTCGGAACGGGCTGCGGTGATGGTGAGCGTCGCGTCCACGGTCAGATGCAGGTGCATCTCGTGGATAGGCTGGCCGGCCTTGCGCGGCACGCCCGCCAGTGGCACGTCATGCGTCTTGGTGTCTGTCAGGCTGGCTTCGACGTCGAACAAGCCGTCATCACGCGCGAATACCTGCACATCGAGGGCGCGGCGATGCAGCGGGCGGCGCGGGACGGACGGGTGGGCGACAGGCATGAAACGGGGGAATGGCGAATCACCCCGGCCGATGCCGGGACGGGGTCGGCCCGGTTTTTGCACCGCTCTGCCAGAGGGGCAAAGGGGCTTGTAACCGGGTGAACCCTCGTTTTTGGGGCAGGCGGCAATGTAGCACGGAGGGTGAAAACTCCCCCTGCGCGCTCGGTCAAGCGGCCCTTAGGCCCTCAGCAAGCGGCGCACCACTTCGGGGGCAAAACCGCGTGCCAGCAGGAACCGGCTTTGACGCGCTCGTTCGGCGGCGTCGCGCGAAGGCTCCTCGCCGAAGCGCCTGCGCCAGACTTCACGGGCGCGTTCCATCTCCGTTTCGCGCAGGGTTGCCTGCTGTTCGGCACCCAGCTTGAGCCCGTGCTGGGCCAGTTCCTGCTGGATGCGCTGGGCGCCAAAGCGGTTGGCGCGCAGATGCAGGCGGGACTCGACGAAACGGGTTTCGTCAAGGTAACCGGCGGCCGCGAGGGCGTCGAGCAAGGCATCGACCGCAACCGCAACGTCCTCAGCGCCATCTTCCTCTTCGACAGCCGCCGACGGTTCGCCCTCGCCGGCGGCCTGCGCCGCGGCCAGGCGCGCACGCTGCCGCCGTTGCTGCTCGATCCGCAACAGCTTGCGCCGCAACTCGGCACGGCTGTGCTCGCGCTGGGCCAGCAGGCCGATGGCGCGGGTTTTCAACGACAGCGGCGCCCGGGTCGCCATGGGGGAGGCCCGCCCAGCGGCTTACTCCTCGGCCGCCGTGGTCAGCGGAGCGACCCCCAGGGATTCACGGATCTTGTTCTCGATCTCGCGGGCCACGTCGACGTTCTCGCGCAGGAACTCGCGAGCGTTGTCCTTGCCCTGGCCGATCTTCTCGCCCTGGTAGGCGTACCAGGAGCCGGACTTCTCGACGACCTTGGCGACCACGCCCATGTCGACGATCTCGCCCTCGCGGCTGATGCCCTCGCCATAGAGGATGTCGAACTCGGCAGTCTTGAACGGGGGGCTGACCTTGTTCTTGACGACCTTGACCTTGGTCTCGGAGCCGATGACTTCCTCGCCCTTCTTGATCGAGCCGATGCGGCGGATGTCCAGGCGCACGGAGGCGTAGAACTTCAGCGCATTGCCGCCGGTGGTCGTCTCGGGCGAGCCGAACATGACGCCGATCTTCATGCGGATCTGATTGATGAAGATGACCATGCAGTTGGTCTTCTTGATCGTGGCGGTCAGCTTGCGCAGGGCCTGGCTCATCAGGCGGGCCTGCAGGCCGGGGAGGCTGTCGCCCATCTCGCCTTCGAGTTCGGCCTTGGGCGTCAGCGCCGCGACCGAGTCGATGACGATCAGGTCCACCGAGCCGGAGCGCACCAGCGCATCGACGATCTCGAGGGCCTGTTCGCCGGTGTCGGGCTGGCTGATCAGCAGTTCCTGCAGGTTGACGCCGAGCTTCTGGGCGTACTGGATATCCAGCGCGTGCTCGGCGTCGATGAAGGCGCAAGTGCCGGCGAGCTTTTGCATCTCGGCGATCACCTGCAGCGTCAGCGTCGTCTTGCCGGAGGACTCGGGGCCGTAGATCTCGACGACGCGGCCGCGTGGCAGGCCGCCGACGCCCAGTGCGATGTCCAGGCCCAGGGAGCCGGTGGAGACGACCTGGATGTCTTCGATGACCTCGCCTTCACCGAGCCGCATGATGGAGCCCTTGCCGAACTGCTTTTCGATCTGGGCGAGGGCGGCCTGCAGGGCCTTGGCTTTTTCGGTGTTCAGGGCTTTGACGGGGGCGTCCATGCGAATCTCCGTGGGGAATGGGCTGAATTATGGGGCAAGCTGTGGGTTTGTACAGTGGTTTGTCCCCCGATCCACGGCAGCTAGCGGATCAGGATTGAGGAGCATCCTAGGTGTGGGGTGGCTCATGGCATGAGCCAGCGTGCCACCGCCTAACATCGGCGGCGGAGACAAAACCTATGCGCATCCTGATTGCCGAAGACGACCAAGTGCTGGCCGATGGCTTGCTGCGGGCCTTGCGGGCCTCTGGCTACGCTGTCGACAGGGTCAGTTCTGGCACCGAGGCCGATTCGGCGTTGGCGACGCATGAGTTCGACCTCGTCATCCTCGACCTTGGTCTGCCGCGCCTGCATGGGCTGGAGGTGCTGCGCAAGCTGCGCGCACGCGGTTCCACCATGCCGGTGCTGATCCTGACGGCGGCGGACAGCGTCGAGCAGCGCGTCAAGGGGCTGGACCTGGGCGCCGACGACTACATGGCCAAGCCTTTCTCGCTGCAGGAGCTGGAAGCGCGTGTGCGCGCCCTGACCCGKCGCGGCCTGGGCACCGCCAGCAGCCTCATCAAGCACGGGCCGCTGACCTTCGATGCGACGGGCCGCGTGGCCTACATCAACGAGCAGATGCTGGAGCTGTCAGCCCGCGAGCTGTCGCTGCTGGAGGTGCTGCTGCAGCGCGCCGGGCGGCTGGTCAGCAAGGACCAGCTCGTCGAGCGCCTGTGCGAATGGGGCGAAGAAGTCTCGAACAACGCCATCGAGGTCTACATCCACCGGCTGCGCAAGAAGATCGAGCAGGGGCCGATTCGCATCGCGACGGTGCGCGGCCTCGGCTACTGCTTAGAGAAGATCAACTCCTAAATGCCCAACAAGGACGGCGCCAGCCCCGAACAGGGCACGCTGGTTCGGGCGGGCGCCCCTGCTGCGCAGGGTTCGCTGTTCGGCGAGATCCTCGACTGGATGCTCGCGCCGCTGCTGCTGATCTGGCCGATCAGCGTCGCGCTGACCTGGCTGGTGGCGCAGGGCATTGCCAGCCGGCCCTATGACCGCGAGCTGGGCGAGATGGCGCGCAGCCTCGGGCTGCAGGTGGCGGCCGAGGCGGCGCCTGTCAAGGGCAAGGACCGTTATGCGCTGGCGCCCGAGGCCGCGGCGTTGTTGCGGGCGGACGCGTCGGACACGGTCTTCTACCAGGTGCTGGGCCTGCGTGGCGAACTGCTCAGTGGCGATGCGACGTTGGCGGTGCCGACCGAGGATGCCCCCGTCGTGCCCTGGGAGCTGCATTTCCGCGACGACGAGGTCGGCACCGACGCCGTGCGCGTGGCCTATCTCTGGGTGGCGCCCGAGGGGCAGGCCGGGTCGGCCAAGACCATGCTGGTGCAGGTCGCCGAGACGCTGGGCAAGCGCGCCCGGCTGACCAACGAGATCATCAAGGGCGTCATCCTGCCGCAGTTCGTCATCCTGCCGCTGGCGGTGCTGCTGGTCTGGCTGGCGCTGGCGCGTGGCATCTCGCCGCTGAATGAATTGCAGCGGCGCATCCGTTCGCGCGAGAGTTCAGACCTGTCGCCCATTGACGAGCAGCGCGTGCCCGATGAGGTCGCGCCGCTGGTGCAGGCCATCAACGACCTGCTCGCGCGGCTGGACTCATCGATGAGCCGGCAGAAGCACTTCCTGGCCGACGCTGCCCATCAGCTCAAGACGCCGCTGGCTGGCCTGCGTACCCAGGCCGAGTTCATGCAGCGCGAGATCGATGCTGGCCGCTCCAACCCCGATGAATTGAAACGTTCGCTGGCCCAGATTGCCCGCGCCAGCGAGCGAGCGGCCCACATGGTCAACCAGCTGCTGTCCATGGCCCGCGCTGAAGACGCCGAACAGGCCATGCGGCGTGAACCCGTCAGCCTGGCCGAGATCGCCATCGACACGGTGCGCGATTTCGTGCCGCGCGCGCTGGAGCGCCGCATTGACCTGGGCTACGACGGCGTGGTGCCGGATGAAAGCCGGCTGCGTGTGCATGGCCAGCCAGTGTTGATCGGGGAGCTGATCCGCAACCTCGTCGACAACGCGCTGCTCTACACGCCGGCCGGCGGCCTGGTGACGGTGCGCGTGGTGGAGGACCCCTTTGGCCAAGTTGTCGTGCTGCAGGTCGAGGACACCGGGCCGGGCATCGCGCCCGCCGAGCGCGACAAGGTGTTCCAGCCCTTCTACCGCTCGCTCGGCAGCGGTGTGGAAGGCTCGGGCCTGGGGCTGGCCATCGTGCAGGAGATCGTGCAGCACCACGAGGCCGAGCTGACCCTGGATGACGCGCGCGTGCGGCGCGCCGTGGGGGGCGAGACGCCCGACGGCCAGGGGCCGGGGGCGCGGTTCACGATCAGGTTTCCGGCTACGTCTTCACCAGCTTCTTGACGCGGGCGATCGACAGCAGCAGCCCCAGCGACAACCCCAGCGTCACCATCGCCGTACCGCCATAGCTGACGAAGGGCAGGGGCACGCCCACGACCGGCAGGATGCCGCTGACCATGCCCATGTTGACGAAGACATAGGTGAAGAAGGACAGCGTCACCGCGCCGGCCATCAGGCGGGTGAACAGGGTCGGCGCGTCGGAGGCGATCATCAGCCCGCGCAGGATCAGCGCGGTGAAGCCGGCCAGCAGGGCCAGCGCCCCCATCAGTCCAAACTCCTCGCCAAAGGCCGCGAAGATGAAGTCGGTGGTGCGCTCGGGGATGAACTCCAGGTGGGTCTGCGTGCCCTGCAT
>NZ_JBFULE010000102.1:0-12150 GCF_056400485.1 Roseateles sp. P5_B10 | reverse complement strand
ACGCCAAGCCCATCACGCTGATGCGTTCGATCAGCAAAAGCCGACCTTGGTACGTCAATCTGGCATTCTTATGGCTGTTCACCCGGCCACCTTTATCTGAGAGTTCTGAAGCGTCGTAACTCCAGTCTCCCAGACCAGGTCGGGTGAACAACCTATCGAGACATCACAGCTAGCCCGCCTCGTTCTCGATCACCTGTTCGTTCTCGAACAGCTGCAGCGCTGCCCGCCCGACCTGGCGCGTGTCCCAATACGCATAGGCGCCGACCCCCGCCGCGCCGATCAGCGGCACCCAGCGCGACAGCATCCGGCTGGCGGCCTTCTTGCCCAGGTGCACGCCGATGGCCTCGGCCACGCGTTGCAGCAGCACCTGCGCGGCCGGGCGCACGATGACGCGCTCGCCGACGCGCACCGTCAGGTCGCGCAGGGCCTGCGCAGCCGTGTGGCGGAACAGGCACCACAGCATCTGCGCCGGGCCGAGGTCGGCGCTGCGGCCATAGAGGGCGGCAATGTCGGCCACCAGTTGGCGCTGGATCTGCCAGACGGCCAGCATCTCCGGCGCGATGGTGGCCCAGCCCAGCGGCCCCGGCGGCAGGGCCAGCGTGCCGGCGGCCAGGCCGGCCTTGGCTGCGGCGCCCTCGATGGCACGCGCCGCCGCATCCCGGGGCCGCGCGCTGGGCGTACATCCGGTGTCAGGCGGCTGCGCTACCAGCGCCAGCACCCTTTCGCCCAGGTTGGCTTGCGTCTCCATGCCTTTGCTCCAGTGCCGCGAACTGCACACCACGTGCACTGTCCCTTGCGCGGCATCAAAGATTCGCATAGTTTCACATCCTCGTGCTAACTTCGATTCAACATGGAGCCTGGCGGCGGATGCACGCGCCGCCACCACACAGGGAGAACAACCATGAATATCTTCAAGGACCTTCGCATCGGCCTGCGCCTGGGTCTCGGCTTCGCGGTCTCCATCTTGTTCAGCGTTGCGCTGGCGCTGTATGCACGTGGCCAGCTGAGGCAGATCAACGACGAGCTGGCGCTGATGGTCAAGGACCGTGTCGTCAAGGTCGAGCAGCTCGAACAGGTCAAGCACAACGTCAATCTGACGGCACGCACGGTGCGCAACATCGTGCTGCTGAGCGATCCAGCCGCCATTCAGAAGGAACTGGACACGATTGCGGGCAACCGCAAGAGCACGGGTGACCTGTTTCAGAAGCTGCAGGCCTCGATCACCTCCAGCCAGGGCACCAAGCTGCTGGCCGCCACCGCCGAAGCACGGGCGCCCTATGTCGCAACGCTGCAGCGCGTGACCGACCTTGGCGTGCAGCAGCAAAAGGACGCCGCACGCGACCTGCTCCTGGGCGACGTGCAGGCCAAACAGCAGGCCTATTTCGCCGCGCTCGACGCCCTGATCGACTACCAGAAGGAGCTGATGCGCACATCGGCGCAGCTTGCCGATGGCACCGTGAGCTTTGCCTCGGCAGCCATGCTGATCGCGGCGGCATTGGCAGGCGCCGTGGGTGTGGCGCTGGCGCTGTTGATCACGCGCTCGGTGGTGGGCCCGATCCAGGACGCGGTGCGCGCTGCCGAGACCGTGGCAGCCGGTGATCTGAGGCTGCATCTGACGACCGATCGCCGAGACGAAGCGGGCCAGCTGCTGGCCGCGCTGCAACGCATGAACGACGCGCTGGTCGACATCGTCGGCACGGTGCGCGGCAACGCCGACAGCGTCGTCATGGCCAGCGGCCAGATCGCCCAGGGCAATGCCAACCTGAGCCAGCGCACCGAGCAGCAGGCCAGCAATCTGCAACAGACGGCCGCGTCCATGGAGGAGCTGACCGCGACGGTCAGCCACAACACCGATATCTCCCGCCAGGCCGCCCAGCTCGCCAACAGCGCGGCGCGCGTGGCCGAGAGCGGCAGCCAGGTCGTGGGCCAGGTGGTGAACACGATGGAGCAGATCACGGCCAGCTCCAGGAAGATCGCCGACATCACCGGCGTCATCGACGGCATCGCCTTCCAGACCAACATCCTGGCCCTGAACGCAGCCGTGGAAGCTGCGCGCGCCGGCGAACAGGGCCGGGGCTTTGCCGTCGTGGCCGGCGAAGTGCGCAGCCTGGCCCAGCGCAGCGCCGAAGCCGCGCGCGAGATCAAGGTCCTGATCAACGCCAGCGTTGAACGCATCCAGACGGGCAACGGCCTGGTCGGCGACGCCGGTCGCACGATGGGCGAAGTGGTCGGACAGGTGCAGCGCGTGGCCGACCTGATCAGCGAGATCAGCGCGGCCAGCGTCGAGCAGAGCAAGGGCATCGGCCAGATCGGCGAGGCGGTCAGCCAGCTCGACGAAGTCACCCAGCAAAATGCCGCCCTCGTCGAGGAGAGCGCCGCCGCGGCCGAGAGCCTGCGCATCCAGGCCAGCCAACTCGCCGGCACGGTTGCGGCCTTCAAGCTCGACGCCGTGGCCGCGCCCAGGGCGGCGCCTGCCTCGTTCTAGGCGCTGCGGCCGCGCGCACACCGCCGTTGGCCCGCCGGCTGTGCCCACGGGCGCTAGGCACCCCCCAGCACGGGCAGCGGCGGTAGTTGTTGGCTTTTCGCGGCGGTAACGCCGCTAAAAACGCCTTGCGTGGCGCCGGCCTGAAGGAAGAGACTCGGGGCACGGAATACGGCTCGACACGAAGCCCAGGCCGATCAGGGAGCGTCACCCACAAGGAGACCCACCATGAACCTCCTCACGCGCCTGCGGATCGGCCAGCGTCTCGGCCTGGCTTTCACCATCTCCATCGCCTTCACCGTGTTGCTGGCCGCCTATGCGCGAACGGCGCTCCTTGGCATCGACCACGAGCTCGAGGTGATGGTCGAAGATCGAATGGTCAAGGTCGAGCAGCTCGAACAGATCAAGGACAACGTCAACATCAACGCACTGGCCGTGCGCAATGTGCTGCTGCTGTCTGATGCCGAGGGCAAACGCAAGCAGCTGAGCGATGTCGACGCCGCTGCCAAGCGCACGGCCGAGCTGTTCGAGAAGCTCGACGCCAGCGTGCCGCCGGGGCGGGGGCGCGAAATATTGGGCGGCGTCGTGCAGGCCAGGCAGCTGTTCGTGGCCTCGGTGCGCAGGGTCATCGATCTGGGCCTGAAGGACGACACGGAGAAGGCCCGCAACCTGCTGCTCAGCGAGACGCATGAGTTGCAGCTCAAGTATTTCCAGCAGCTCGACGCGCTGATCGCCTATCAGAAGGAGTTGATGCACGCCGCGGCCGCCGCGGCGAACGCGACCGTTGACTTTGCCGGCATCGCGGTCATCGTCGCGGCCGCTGCCGCGCTGGCCCTCGGCGTGGCCATGGCCCTGCTGATCACCCGCTCGGTGGTGGGCCCGATCCGCCAGGCCGTGGCCGCCGCCGAGACGGTGGCTGCAGGGGACTTGCGCCTGCATCTGTCCACCGACCGCACGGACGAGGCCGGCCAGTTGCTCAACGCGCTGCAGCGCATGAACGACTCCCTGGTGGGCATCGTCGGCGCGGTGCGCGGCAATGCCGAGAGCGTCGCCACGGCCAGCGGCCAGATTGCCCAGGGCAACGCCGACCTGAGCCAGCGCACCGAACAGCAGGCCAGCAACCTGCAGGAGACCGCCGCCTCCATGGAGGAGCTGAGCGCGACGGTCAAGCACAACACCGACACCGCCCACCAGGCCGCGCAGCTGGCAGGCAGCGCAGCTCGCGTGGCCGAGAGCGGCGGCCAGGTCATGGGCCAGATGGTGTCCACCATGGATGAGATCACGACCAGCTCGAAGAAGATTTCCGACATCATCGGCGTCATCGACGGCATCGCCTTCCAGACCAACATCCTGGCGCTGAACGCGGCCGTCGAGGCGGCACGGGCCGGCGAGCAGGGGCGTGGTTTCGCCGTCGTGGCCGGCGAGGTGCGGGCCCTGGCGCAGCGCAGCGCCCAGGCCGCGCGGGAGATCAAGGCGCTGATCGGAGCCAGCGTCGAACGTGTCGAAGCCGGCAACAAGCTGGTGGGCGAAGCCGGCAGCACCATGGACGAGGTCGTTGGCCAGGTGCGCCGCGTGGCGGACCTGATCAGCGAGATCAGCGCCGCCAGCAGCGAGCAGGGCAAGGGCATCGGCCAGATCGGCGATGCCGTCAACCAGCTCGACCAGGTCACGCAGCAGAACGCCGCCCTGGTGGAGGAGAGCGCGGCGGCCGCCGAGAGCCTGCGCATCCAGGCCGGCCAACTGGCCGAGACGGTGGCAGCCTTCAAGCTCGACGCCGTCAACGCGGCCCGTCCGGCTGCGGCGCCCGTCAGCCGGCCGAGGACGGCCGGCGTGGCCAGGCCGGCTCCCGCGCGCCCGGCGAAGGCGCGCGCGGTGGCGCCCAGGGCTGCTCCGGTTCCGGCCGCCGTTGCGGTGGCCGCCGACGGCGACGACTGGACGTCGTTCTAGTTGAGCGAACATGGGGCTCCCCATCCAGGAGCCCCAGAGATGCACAACGTCCCCTGGCGCGGCGTCTTCCCCGCCGTCACCACCAAGTTCCATGCCGACGAAAGCCTCGACTTCGCAGGCACGGCGCGCCACATCGACTTCCAGATCCGCAACGGCATCCATGGCGTCGTCTGCTGCGGCTCGCTGGGCGAAGCCAGCACGCTGACGCTGGACGAGAAGCTGGCCGTCGCCCGCTGCGCGCTGGATGCTGCCAACGGCCGCGTGCCGGTGCTGGCCACGGTGTCGGAGGCGAGCACCCGCGAAGCGCTGCGCTTCATCGAGGGCGCCAACGCTTTGGGCGTGGCCGGCTACATGGTCATGCCCTCGGTCATCTACGTGGCCGATGCGCGCGAGGCGATGGCCAATGTGCGCACCTATGCCCATGCCGCCCAGCGGCCGCTGATGGTCTACAACAACCCGGTCGCCTACCGCGTCGACCTCAAGCCCGAACACTTCGCCGAACTGGCCGACTGTGAACATGTCGCCGCCATCAAGGAAAGCAGCGGCGACGTGACCCGCATCACCGATCTGCGCAACCTGCTCGGTGACCGCTACCAGCTCTTCATGGGCGTGGACGATCTCGCCTTCGAGGGCCTGGCGCTGGGCTGCGACGGGCTGCTGGCCGGCGTCGGCTGCGCCTTCCCGCGCGAGACGGTGGCCCTGTTCAACCTGATGCAGGAAGGCCGCTGGGACGAGGCCCGCGCCATCTACCGCTGGATGACGCCGCTGCTGCACCTGGATGTGTCGACCAAGCTGGTGCAGAACCTCAAGCTCATCGACCTGCTGGTGGGCGTGGGCAGCGAGCACATGCGCCGGCCACGGCTGCCCGTCATCGGCGCGGAGCGGGAGCGCATCGAGGCCCTCGTCGCGAAGGCACTGGCGACACGGCCGGCTCATTGCCAGTCGCAACCATGAAGCGCATCCAGATCATCGACTCGCACACCGGCGGCGAGCCGACGCGTGTCGTCATCGACGGCTTTCCCGATCTCGGCGCTGGCACCATGGCCGAGAGACGGGAACTGCTGGCCCGCGAGCACGACCGCTACCGCCGCGCAACGCTGCTGGAGCCGCGTGGCAGTGAGGTCCTCGTCGGCGCCCTGCTCTGCCCGCCACAGGACCCAGCCCACACGGCCGGCGTCATCTTCTTCAACAACGCCGGCTACCTTGGCATGTGCGGCCACGGCACCATCGGCCTGATGGCGACGCTGGCCCATCTGGGCCGCGTCGAAGCCGGCGAGCACATCATCGAGACGCCGGTGGGCCAGGTGCGGGCCACCCTGCACAAGGACGGGAAGGTGAGCGTGCGCAATGTGCCGGCCTACCGCCTGGCGGCCGGTGTCAGCGTCGAGCTGCCGACGGGCCAGACCGTAACGGGCGACATCGCCTGGGGCGGCAACTGGTTCTTCCTGTGCGCCGACCATGGCCAGGCCATCGCGCCCGCGCACGTCGCGGCACTGACCGACTACGCCGCCATGCTGGGCCAGGCCCTGCAGGACCAGGGCCACCGCGGCACTGACCAAGCCGTCATCGACCACATCGAACTCTTCGCCGACGTCGACCCGGCCCTCGCCGACTCGCGCAGCTTCGTGCTCTGCCCCGGCCGCCAGTACGACCGCTCGCCCTGTGGCACCGGCACCAGCGCCAAGCTGGCCTGCCTCGCGGCCGCGGGCAAGCTGAGCGCCGGCGAGGTGTGGCGCCAGGCCAGCGTCATCGGCAGCGTCTTCGACGGCTGGTTCGAGAAGGAAGGAGCAAGCATCATTCCCACCATCCGCGGCCAGGCCTACATCAGCGCTGAGGCCACGCTGCTGATCGCGCCAGATGACCCGTTCGGCTGGGGCCTGCCGTAGCGCCAACAGAGGCCCTGGCGATATCCCCGCGCTTTCGTGAGTCATTGAAACTTGGGGCTGCACCGCGGCGAAAGCGACGGCAAACTGAAGGCGTCGTTGAAAGGAGTCGTTGCGCATGCCAGCGGAGCAAGCCACGCTATCCCGCCCCGAGGGCCCCAAGCCGCATTCGGCACCGCAGCCGCCCACCGTGCTGCGCGAGCTGCTTGCACGCGCCGATGTGCAGATCAACGGCGCACGGCCCTGGGACATGCGCGTCAACGATGCCCGCTCCTACCGCCGCATCCTGACGCAATGGTCACTGGGCGCCGGCGAGGCCTATGTCGACGGCGACTGGGACTGCGAGCGGCTGGACATGATGTTCGACCGCCTGCTGCGCGCCCAGCTCGATCGCACTGCGCCGGCCTCGGCGCGCTGGAAGCTGCTGCTGGAGAGCCTGCGCCATCGCCTGTTCAATCTGCAGAGCGAGGCACGCGCCCACCAGGTTGGCGAGCACCACTACGACGTCGGCAACGATGTCTTCGAAGCCATGCTGGACTCGCGCATGATCTATTCCTGCGCCTACTGGGAGCATGCCCAGGATCTGGAGCAGGCTCAGGCGCACAAGCTGGAGATGATCTGCCGCAAGCTGGAACTGCAGCCCGGCGAGACGCTGCTGGACATCGGCTGCGGCTGGGGCGGCCTGGCGCGCCATGCGGCCGAGCGCTTCGGCGTGCGCGTCACCGGCATCACCATCAGCAAGGAACAACTGGCCCTGGYCGAGAAGCGTTGTGAAGGCCTGCCTGTCACGCTGCTGCTGCAGGACTACCGCTCGTTCCAATGCGCCGATGACCGTCGCTTCGACAAGATCGTCTCGGTCGGCATGTTCGAGCACGTGGGGCTGAAGAACTACGGCGTCTACTTCGACACCGCCCGCCGGCTGCTGGCGCCCGAGGGCCTCTTCCTGCTGCACAGCATCGGCGTGGACCAGCGCGCGCCGCATACCGACCCCTGGATCGAGCGCTACATCTTCCCCAACGGCAAGCTGCCCTCGCCCGTCGAGCTGGCCGGCGCGCTGGAGGGCCGCTTCATCATCGAGGACTGGCACAACTTCGGCCCCGACTACGACCGCACGCTGATGAGTTGGGCCGAGCGTTTCGAGGCGGCCTGGCCGCGCCTGGCCGCCCGCTACGACGAAGGCTTCCGGCGCATGTTCCGCTACTACCTGCTGAGCTGCGCCGGCTTCTTCCGCTCCCGCCAGGGCCAGCTGTGGCAGCTGGTGCTGAGCCGGCCGGAGCGGCGCGGCGTGTACCGCTCCGTCAGGCCGCCATCACCGCACACCTGACTGCAGGGCGGCATCAAGACGTTGCCCGCCCTCGGGCTCAGCCACCTTCGCGCTGGTGTTGCAGCGTGGCTGCGACATGGGCAAACGCGGGCAGGAGTTCGTCCCAGGCCTGGCGAGCAAGCGGCCGCGGCTTGCGCAGCGCGCCGGCCTGCGCTGGCGCCCGCAGCGCTCGCCGGCCAGCGAAGGCCACGGTGTTGCTGCATTCCTTGTCGCCCACCAGAAGAACCGCGCCGTCGAAGGCGCGATCCAGGCGGGCCACATGGCGCTGGAACTCGGGGTGGGCGGTGTGCAGGTTGACCACCAGCAGGCCGTCTTCGCGCAGCGCCGTGCGGCAGTCGTCGTAGAAGGCCTGCGAGCACAGGGCCGGCGGCTGGCCTTCATGGTCGAAGCCATCCACCAGCAACACGTCCAGCCGGTCCTGGGTGTGGCGCACGAAGTCGGCCCCGTCGCCGCGCCGCACGCGCAGGCGCGCATCGTCCGGTGGCACCTGGAACTGCTCGCGCAACGCGATGACGTGGGGGTTGATCTCGACGACCTCGATGCGCGTATCCGGCAGCTCGCGGTGGCAGAACTTGGCCATGGAGCCCCCGCCCAGCCCGATCATGGCCAGCGTCTCGGGCCGCGGCACGAACAGCAGGAAGGCCATCATCGTGCGCGTGTAGGCCAGGTCCAGCGCATGCGGGTGCTGCACCTTCATGCGGCTCTGGATTTCGCAGATCGTGAAATGCATGGCCCGGGTATCCAGCGTCTCATAGACGAAGGGCTTGACGAACTGGTGTGGGTCGGCGGTGTCGGGCATGGCGTGCGGGAAAGGCAGCAGCGCTCAGGCGCGCTGCAGGTCGTTGATCAGCGGCGGCGAGGCCATCAGCACCAGCAGCAATGCGATGGGCAGGGTGGCCGAGAAACCGAAGTGCTTGAAGGCCAGCGCGCCGATGAGGCCGCCGACGAAGAACAGGCCCAGCACCAGGCTGTGGATAAAAAGCTTGTCGCGATTGGCGCGGACGAAGTGCACAGAATCGGGCGACGTGGCGCGGTTCCAGTACAGCAGCCGGCCCAGCTCGATGCCCAGGTCCGTCACCACGCCCGTCATGTGGGTGGTGCGGATCTCGGCCTGGGAGATCTTGGTCACGATGGCGTTCTGCAGGCCCATGATGAAGCACAGCAGCAGCACGGCTGTCGGCACCAGCAGGTAGGCCAGCGTGTCGAGGTGGGCCCCCAGCAGGCCGAAAGCCAGCAGCAGCGCAGCCTCCAGCAGCAGGGCGAGCGCGTACCGGCTGTGCATGTGGCGCCGGCGCGCCCAGTTGATCAACAGGGCCGAGCAGGCCGCCCCCGCGATGAAGGCCAGCAGCGAGGCCAGCCCGGTCAACGCCAGCGCGACGCCGCCGGTGGCGAGATCGTCGGCCACGCCGGAGATCACGCCCGTCATGTGCGAGGTGTAGCGCTGCACGGCCAGGAAGCCGCCCGCGTTGACCGCCCCGGCCACGAAGGCCAGCACCGCGCCGAGCTGCCGATTGGCCGACCGCGTGCGGTGCCTGCCGGTGAGGCGGTGCAGGAAGCTGATGGTCACAGCGCTAATTTAGTTTGAATTCAATATGATTGCAATTATCATTTGATGAACATGAGGAGCCGGCATGGAACAAAAGACCGCCCGCCTGACGGTGCTGATTGATCCGGACAAGAAGAAGGCCTTCGAGACCCTGTGCGCGCAGCAGGACCAGACACCCTCGCAGGTGGTGAGGCGCCTGATTCGCGACTACCTGGCCGCGCATGGCGTGGACTACAAGCCGGACACAGCGGCGTCTCGCTGAGCCGAGCCGGTGCGTCGGGGCCGTGCGTGCGGCTCAGAGGGTGAGAGTTTTTCAGACGCGCCCGAAAGGCGCGTCAAAACGCCCTCGAACTAGGCGCAAAGCACAGCCATAGCGGGCTATGGCGAGCATTTGCAACGACGGGCGAGGGTGTTTTGGCGTGCAAGGCGGGCGTGGATGAAAAGCACTCGCCCTCTCAGTCGTCGCCGCGGCCGATGTAGGCGCGGATGGCCGCGATGCGGTTCGAGGGCTCGAACTCGAACACGTCGACGACGTGAATCGTGTCGCAGCCATTGATGGCGATCTTCAGCTCGGCCGCGGCGCCATTTGGTCGCTCGTAAGCCGCCAGCACATCGATCGCCAGGCTCGCGACGGACTCGAAGTTCTTGCGCGTCTCGGCCAGTGCCGCAGCCTTGCCAACGACGCGGATCTTCCAGTCGCGCAGCGTGATGGCGTCGGCGAACATGGGCTCAATCGCAGCGAGGTCGCGCGCTGCATAGGCGGCCAGGTAGGCGCGCACGAGGTCGAGTCGGTCCGTCATCGCCAGCTGTCCATGAAACGGTGGTTGTCCAGGGCTGGATGATCGCCGAGGCACGGGATGACACCCACACGAAACCTCGCTTCGCGCCAGGACAATCCGCGCCCCATGAGCCGACTCCAACAACTCCAGGCACGCATTCCCGAAGGGTCTGCCGTGCTCTTCCTGATCCAGGTCTTCGCGACGCTGGGCTTCGCAGTCCTGCAGTTCACGCTGACGCTGTACACCACGCGCCACCACGGGTTCACCAGCGAGCAGGCCGCATTGATCACCGGCGTGTTCGGCGCCTTCAACTATGGGTTGCACCTGTTCGGTGGCTACCTGGGCGGCCGTTTCCTGAGCAACCGCAACCTGTTCGTGGGCGGCATGCTGCTGCAGGTGCTGGGCTGCGGCACCGTCGCCGGCGGCAGCCTCGAAGGCCTGTACTGGGGCATGGCCCTGTTCCTGACCGGCAGCGGCCTGAACGTGACCTGCGTGAACATGATGCTGACGCAGCGCTTCACCCCCGAGGACAACCGCCGTGAGGCCGCCTTCCTGTGGAACTACGCCGGCATGAACGTCGGCTTCTTCATCGGCTTCACGGTGTCGGGCGTGTTCCAGCTCAGTGAGGACTACGCCTCGCTGTTCTGGTTCGCGACCCTGGGCAATGCCGCGGCCATCGTGGTGGCGCTGATCTTCTGGCGCACCCTGGCCGACCGCAACACGTCGCTCGCCCAGCGCCGTGGTGTGGCCTTCTGGGGGCGCTTCGCCATTGGCAGCGCCATCCTGGTGGGCCTGGTGCCGCTGCTGGTCTGGCTGCTGAAGCAGCCGGGCGACACCGCCATCGGCATGAAGGCCTTCTGTGCTCTGGTTGCCATCGCCCTTGTCGTCATCACGGTTCGTCATCCGGTGCAGGCTGAGAAGCAGCGCATGAAGGCCTATCTGGTGCTGACCCTGGGCTCGCTGGTGTTCTGGTCGCTCTACCAGATGGCCCCGAACGGCCTGCAGCTCTATGCGGTGGGCAATGTGCTGATGAACGTCTGGGGCGTGGCCGTGGCGCCGCAGTGGGTGCAGAACATCAACACCGTCACCATCGTCATCGGCGGGCCGCTGCTGGCCGCCCTCTTCACTCGCTGGCGCGCCCGCGGCTGGCCGGTGGACATCCCGATGCAGTTCGCCGCGGCCATCGTGCTGATGGGCCTGGGCTTTCTCGTGCTGCCTGTAGGCATCCACTTCGCCGACGCCTCGGGCCGTGCTGACTTCTCCTGGCTCTTCCTCAGCTATGTGCTGCAGTCGGTGGGCGAGCTGCTGATCTCGCCCATCGGCTACGCCATGATCGGCCGACTGGCGCCGCGGCAATACCAGGGCGTCATGATGGGCAGCTGGATGCTGGTGACGGGCCTGGCGTCACTTTTTGCCGGCGACTTCTCGGGCGTGGTGTCCCAGCCGGTGGATGGCTCACCGCTGACGACGAACGCGGCCTATGCGACGCTGTTCACGCAGCTGGCGGTCGGCAGCCTGGTCACGGGCGCCGCGCTGTTCGCGCTGCGGCCGTGGCTGCGGCGCCTGATTGGCGCCTGAGCCGCGGCGGCGCACCAGCTTGCAGCGGCCTGTCCAGGGCCTGGCTGCCGTTGCCAAACAGTTGACGCTGCGCATTGCATCAGCGCGGCAACGGCATGACGTCCCGTCGTCGCGCCGCTAGGCCGCCACTCAAGGGCGAAGGTCGCGTAGACATGAGCGGCCGCCCAGGCCTGCCGGACGCGCTTCGGGTGCGGCAACCTGCCTTGATGGCATGATTTTCCGCCCGGGCCTGACCCGCTGGTTCAGTCGCCCCGACGCTGACAAGATGGGCGCATGAGATTCCTCGCTGCCCTGCTCCTGTCCGCTGCGCTCGCGCTGAGCGCCACTGCCCATGCCGGCACCGCCATCGTCATCGGTGGCGCCTTGAAGAACGACAACGAGGCTGTCTGGCAGCGTATCGTCGATGAGTCCGGCGGCGCCGGTGCGCGCATCGCCGTGTTCGCCACGGCGGCGGCCAACCCGGAGCGCAGCGCCGGCCTCATCGTCGCGGCGCTGAACCGCCACGGCGCCAATGCCGAGGCCATTCCCGTTGCGCCGCGCCAGAAGGACATCGACCTGCAGGCCAACCTCAACGACCCGGCACTGATCGCCAAGGTCGCAGCCTCGAAAGC
>NZ_JBFULE010000101.1:0-12278 GCF_056400485.1 Roseateles sp. P5_B10 | reverse complement strand
GCTCAGCGTGTAGACCCCGTAGGCCGTGCCGCGGCGGTCGGCGCCAGCGATGACGAGGGCGGCCTTCACACCAGGCTTCGGGTTGCGCAGCAGTGCGATCTGGAAACACTCCCAGCAACTCTTGAGCTTGCTGAGGTCGAGGCCGGCGGCGTCAATCTGCGCATGCCGGCCGGCCGTGCCGACCCAGATCTGCACGGCGCCCTTGTTGCCAGTCCGCAAGCCGAGGCGCTTGAAGTCTTCCGCCAGGTCTTGCGCAACGAATGCTTCCAGCGGATCAGCGTTCGCGCTGCCAACGATGACGGCGCCATCCAGCGGCAGGCTGGTAGGCGTGGCATGAGTCGAGACGTCCAGCGCCGCATGGACAGTTCCCGCAAAGAACAGGACACAGCCACAGAGCCACAGAGGCACAGAGAAAGTGCGTCTGCCTCCGTGCCTCTGTGCCTCGGTGGCTGTGTTCATGAATGGCCTTTCACCGCGCCTTGAATGCGGAACGCAGGTCCGGCGGTGGCGCGTTGCGGTCCACGGTCAGCCAGCCGTCCTGCAGCTTCATCTCCGCGACCTGGATGACGGTGCGCTGGTGCCAGCGGTCGTCGGCCTTCGCTTCAGGCTCGCCGCTCTGGTGCGTGAAGTAGAAGAGGTAAGCCCGGCCGTCGACAACGGTGACGCCCGGGTGCTGACCCTTGGCGCGGTCGGTGGGGTGCTCGCCGATGCCGGCCAGCAGTCGCGTGGGCTGCTCCTGCCAGTGCTCGGCGTCGTCGGAGCGCAGCACCAGCAGCCCCTTCCACAGGTCGGCAACCAGCCACCATTTGCCGGCGAACTGGAACACCGTCGGCCCTTCACCGGGCAGCGGGCTGACCGGGCCGCGCACGGTCCACGTCTTCATGTCGGGGCTGTCAGCCACCGTGAGCTTGCTGCCGGCCTGCTCGTCCTTGAACCACATGCGCCAGCCGCCCTGCGGCGCGCGGATGACGGATGCGTCGATGACCTTGGGCGAGCCCAGCTCCGCCTTGCCGGYGCAGGTCCAGTTGCGCAGGTCCGTGCTGGTGAGGTGCTCGATGCGCCGCTCGCCCGTCCAGCTCTTGTGCACGCCGGGCACGATGGTGAGCCACAGGTGGTACACGTCGTCGAAGTCCTGGATCTCGGGCGCCCACAGCGTGGCGCCGGTGCACTCGGCAGGGAACTTCGCCTCGCCCGACGCGCGCCAGCGGTTGCCGTCGTCCGTCGTCGCGATGCCGATGGGCGTGGCGTGCACCCAGGTCACGTCCTTGGGGTCGTCCAGCCGCAGCGTCGCGCGGCGGTTGGTGTAGAACATCTCCCAGCGCTTCAGGCCGCGGTTGAAGACGAGCGACACGTCGGCCGCGCCGTCCAGCACCGGGTCGCGGTAGAGCGGCCGCGGCGCAGGTTCCATGCTGACGCAGCCGGCCAGCGCAACAAGCAACAGCGCGACCAGCCTCATGGCGTGGTGATGGGCAGGTAGCGCGGCGGCTTCATCCCGTGGCCGAGGTGGAAGCTGGTGTGCGGCGGCTGGTTGTAGCCGGCGTTCTGCGCGGCCACCTGCACGCGGTATTGCGGGTCGTGCATCAGCGTGAMGAGGCGGTGCTCAGTCGRCACGGCCGTCGAGAAGACCAGCAGGGCCGTGCTGTCCTCGTTGCGCCAGACGACTTCCTCGCGCCAGTCGCCGAACAGGTCGGCCGACAACACCGGGTTGCCCTTGGTGCCGTTGTTGGACGCCGCACCAAACTTCTTGCCGTTCAGCACGTTCTCGAACTTGAAGCTGGCAGGGTTCCACTTGTCGATGGCGACGTGGTCCAGTGACTCGCGCAGCAGGTCGCCGTCCCACCAGATGGCGAAGTTGTAGCGGTTGGGGTGCTGCTCGCTGATGAGCTTGCCGCCCGCGCTCATCAGGCCGCCGACCGAGCCCCAGCATTCGGYGCCGGGGTAGGCCGGGTCGATGTCGAAGCAGACACCGCGGCCTACGTCGGCGTTCTTGCCGGACATGCTCCACAGCAGCTTGCCCGTGGCGGCGTCATGCATTTCCAGACCATGCTCGCCGTAGCAGCGCGGAGTCTCGTGGACCATGAAAACTTGCTGGCCCTCGCGCGCCGGGTCGAAGGCGCTGACGTGCAGCGCGTCGCCGTGGCACAGGCCGGTGCTGTAAAGCAGCTTGCCGGTGCCAGAGATGGTGGCAGCGCCGTAGATGATGTCGTCCAGGCCGTCGCCGTTGACGTCGGCCACCGAGAACCAATGCGCGCCCTGGCCCGCAGCGGGCTTGCTCGCAGCATCCGCGTCGCTGTCGAACACCCACCGCTGAGTCAGCTTGCCATCGCGCCAGTCCCAGGCGGCCAGCACGGCGCGGGTGTAGTAGCCGCGCGAGAACACCGCGCTGGGGCGTTGGCCGTCGAGGTAGGCCACGCCGGCCAGAAAGCGGTCGACGCGATTGCCGTAGGCATCGCCCCAGGCGGCCACGTCACCGCGTGGCGGTGTGTAGTCCACAGTGGCCATGGCAGCGCCGGTCAAGCCGTTGAACACGGTCAGGAACTCCGGCCCGGCCAGCACATAGCCGGCCTCGTTGCGGTAGTCGGCCTTGACGTCGCCAATCACCTTGCCCGCACCATCCACCGTGCCGTCGGCCGTCTTCATCACCACTTCGGCCTTGCCGTCGCCGTCGAAGTCGTAGGCAAGGAAGCTGGTGTAGTGGGCACCGGCACGGATGTTCTGACCGAGGTCGATGCGCCACAGCCGCGTGCCGTCGAGCTTGTAGGCGTCCAGCAGCGTGTGGCCGGTATGGCCCTTGTGCGAGTTGTCGTGGGCGTTGGTGGGCTGCCACTTCACGATCAGCTCGTATTGGCCATCGCCATCCAGGTCGGCCGCCGCGCCGTCGTTGGCCTCGTAGCGGTAGGCCACGCCGTCGGGCGTCACGCCGCCTTCGGGCTTTTGCAGCGGCACACGCAGATAGGGCTGGCTCCACGGCGCGGTGGCGGTGGACGCGGGCTGCTCCTGGCCGCCCACAACGGCGCGCACGGTGTAGAGGCTGTCGCTGCGGCCTTGCGCGTCCACCAGGTTGGTCAGCGCCTGCGGCTCGTGGTTGATGCGCTTGCCATCGCGGTAGACATTGAAACGCACCCCGGCTGGCTCCGTGCCCAACAGGCGCCAGCTGACGAACACGCCGGACGAAGTCGTCAACGCAACGACGCCGCGGTCGAGCCTCTCCATCTGCCTGGGCTGGGCTTGCGCAACGCCGGCCAACAACAGGCAGCAGACGAGGAGATGGCGCAGAAGACTCATGGTGGCGGTCAAAAAAAGCGGCCCCAGCGGAGGCGGGGGCCGGTGCGCGATCAGCGCAACACAGAGGCCATGCCGGCCCGGGAGTCCAATTCAGGTCAGAGCTTGTAGCCCAGTGTGACGTAGTAGCGGCGGCCCGACCAGGCCAGCTCGTTGGGCCGGCCCAGGTCGCCGGCATAGGTCAGCTCGGCCTGGTTGGTCAGGTTCTTGGCTTCCAGAGCCAGCGTGAAGTTCTTCGTCGCCTTCCACTGGATCTTGGCGTCCAGGTAGCCGGTCTTGTCGCTGAAGTTGGGATTGCCCGACACGTCGTTGCCGCCGGTGTAGTACTTGTCGCGATAAGCGTAGGCCAGGCGCGCGTTGAAGTTGCCGTCGTCGTACCACAGGCCCAGGTTGTAGGAATTCTTCGACATGCCTGGGTAAGGCAGAACCGAGTTGTCCAGCGGGCTGATGAGTTCGTTGCCCTTGGCGTAGCTGAACGCCATGCGCGTGTAGTTGGCATCCACGCCGAAGTTGCCCAGCCAGCCCGGCAGGAAGGACAAGGCCGTGCGGCCCGCCAGCTCGATGCCCTGCGTCTTGGCACCCTCGCCGTTGACGGCCTGGGTCACGTCGAACAGCCGACCGTCGCCGTAGAAGTTCACGCTCGGCCGGTAGACGCCGGTACGCACATAGGTGCCGATCTCGGTGCGGAAGGTGGCCAGGCTGACCTGCGTGTCGCGGCTGGGGTAGTACTCCAGGCTCAGGTCGTACTTGGTGGCGCGGTAGGGCTTGAGGTCGGGGTTGCCGGCCGTGCAGTCGTCGGTGCCGTCGCCGCCAGGGCGCGCGGGGCTACCACTGCCGGTCGTGCAGGTGACGTTGGGCGCCAGCAGGTCGATCGCCGGACGCGCCATCACCTTGGCCGCACCGCCGCGCACCAACAGCTTGCCGTTAAGCAACTGCAGCGTGGCGTTCAGGCTGGGCAGCACGTCGTTATAGCTGTTGCTGAGCGACACCACCTTGTTGCTGTTCACAAGGACTGAGCAGGTCGACACAGCGGCCGGATCGCAGGTGCGATCCACCTGCAAGCCGGTCGATGTAACGTCGGTGCGGGTGTAGCGAACGCCGACATTGCCGTCCAGCGGCAGGCCGAAAATCTCGGTACCCCAATCCAGCCGGGCATAGCCCGACTTGATCTTCTCGGTGATGTCGAAGGCCGGGATCTGCGGATAGGTTTTGCCRTCGCTGCCGGGCGTCTCGTACAGGTACTTGTGGGAGAAATCGCTGGTATCGAAGATGTTCGATGCCACCGTGGCCGCGTAGCTCGGGGCCGTCCAGTTGGTGGGAACGCCAGAGACGTCGCCATAGCCGCCCATGAAGGTGCCGGGCGACTTCGTGCGGATCGTGTTGACGACCTCCTGCATGCGCGCGCCGGTCACATAAGACGTCTTGAAGCCGCTGTTGATGAAGGTCTGCGCGTCGTTCGGGCGTTGTGCCGCGCCGGTGTAGAGCGGGTCCCAGATGAGGGTCTGGTTGACGTTGGCCGTGCGGGCGTTGATGTCCACCGCCTCGTTGGTGGCGGCGAGGCTGCCGTTGTTCTGCACCAGGTAGCCGCCGCCGTTGTACTGGCGCGAGGTGGATTCGCGCATCTGACCGCCGAACCACAGGCTTTGGAAAAAGTTGTGGTCGAAGTTGTACTGGAAGTCCAGCTTGCCCTGGCGCTCAGTGTTCTTCGTGGCCGAGGGGCGGTACTGCAGCTGGGCCTGGACATAGGACGACGCGTTGTCGGGGCTGTAGGCCGTCGGGAAGGTGAACTGCGGCAGGTGGTTGGCGTCGAGCTTGACGACCAGGCCGGGCGCGTTCTGCGTCAGCACGATGTTGTTGCTCTCGCTCTTGTAGTCCGACTTGGAGTCACCCAGCAGGCCTTCGACGCGCCACTTGTCGTTCTTGAACTTGAAGCCCGCGGAGGTGTACTTGGACTTGACGTCCAACGCGAAATCGCGTGCCGACGTGCTGAACGCGCCCTGGCCACCCTGGCCGGCCACGTTCAGGCAGTTGCCCACCGTGAACTGCGTGACGTGGTGGTTCTCCACCGTCATGCCGGCCGGCGTGGCGGCCGCCGGCGCGGCCACGCAGGTGCCTCCCGACGGAACGCCGGTGGCCGAGTAGACGGGCGCATTGCCCGCCGAGTTCAGCCGCGTCACCGCCGAGAAGTCGGTGCCGTAGTTCATGTCGTTGAGCCGCTGCGCCTGCGTGTTGGCCTGGTAGCTCACGTAGGCGTCCAGTTCCTTGGTGAACTGGTATTGAGCGGTCAGTTCGGCGGAGCTGCGCTCGTGGTCGCGGGTCCAGATGCCGTAGCGCGAGATGCGCGGCGAGTAGTCGAACCACTGGCTCCGGCAGGGCGCCTGGTCGGCGGCGGCCAGGCTGTTGCAGCCGGCCGAAGTGGTGACTGCCGCGGCGTTGGCGTTCAGGCTGGTGAGGGTCTTGTCGGCCGAGAAGTCCCAGTCGCGCAGGAAGGCCCAGGACGTGTTGCGCGAGAAGTCGCCGCGCGTGTAGATCTTGTCGTAAACGAGGTTGGCCATCAGGCCCAGCTTGCCGTCCAGGAACTTGTCGGCCAGCAGCAGCGTGCCGCGTGGCTGCGTGCCGCCGCGCAGGCTGCCCTGCTCGGCCGACAGCGTGCCGGCGATGGTGCGCTTGGTGAAGTCCAGCGGCTTGCGCGTCGTGATGCGCACCGTGCCGCCGATGCCGCCTTCGGTCAGGTCGGCGGTGGAGCCCTTGATGACGTCGATGGAGGCGATCAGCTCCGACGCCAGCTCGCGCAGCTCGGCGCCCCGGCCCGCGGTGCCGGCGGTGCCCAGCACCGACATGCCGTTGATCTCGACGCGGTTCAGGTTGGGCTCAACGCCGCGGATGGAGACCTGCGAGCCTTCGCCGAACGAGCGCGACAGCTGCACGCCGGTGATGCGCGACAGCGCCTCACCGACGTTCTTGTCCGGGAACTGGTCGATGTCTTCCGCAACGATGCTGTCGCTGACGGTGGAGGCGTTGCGCTTGCGGTCGATGGCGCTCTGGATGGAGCGGCGGATGCCGGTGACGGTGACCGTGTCGAGTTGCTGGGCCTTGGCCTTGTCGGCGGCCGCAGGTGCCGAAGCGGCATCAGCCGGCGCGGCGGGCTGCTGGGCGTGCGCCTGGCCGGCCAGGGCCGCCGAGATAGCCAGGGCCAGCGGCGTCCAACGCGAAACCGGCGAACCACCGTGAATCTTCTTCAGCATTTTGTCTGTCTCCGAAAATATCAACCGGGGAGAACTCGAAAAGGCTCTCTTTAATGCCCCGAAGACAGTCTAGGGGCCGGTTTTGCGCTGTGTTCACACGCCGGCAAAGAATCACGACCGTGATTGCTTTGACTCCGCAAAAACCCTTGAAAGGCGCAGATTCGCTCAAATTCCTGATTAACCCGGCCCAGCGGCTGAGCGCGCAACGGCCCAATGGCCAGTGATGCGGCCATGCGCCAGCCGCGTGCCGGCAATTTGAGCGTTAGGCAATATGGCGCCCGATTTTCAATATCAACAAACCCGCCCGCGACGGTTTCATTCGAACGAATCGAATATCAATATTTGAATATTGGCGTCGAACCGTCAGCGTACAAGCTCACGGCTTGCGCTCGACCCAAGCCTGGGGTACCGGCACGGTGCAGATATTCATCTCGCGTCCGTCCGCGGCGAGCATGGCGGACTGGATCTGGATCTTCTTGCCGTCCGGGCTGAAGGTCGGGTGCGGGTGGTCGCGCGCCGTCGTCTTGTGGCCGGTGGTCAGCAGGATCATTTCGCGCGTCTTGCGGTCGATCAGGTAGAGGCTGCGGCTGAAGTCGTCGCCAACCGCAAAGCGCCCGTCTGACGAGCCGTGGACATGCCACAAGCCGCTGCCCGAGGGTGTCTGGCCCGCAATCGTCATCTCCCGCGTGCGCAGGTTGACGATGGCCAGGCCCGTCGGCTTCTCGCGCGTGCCGGCATCGCCCCAGGCGGCGTCCTGACCGGGGTTGGCGCCGCCCACGTCGGTGGCGGCCGGCCGGCTCGGATCAACGACGCCGGGAATAGCGCGGTGGCCCATGATGGCCAGCGCCACCTCGTCCTTGCCGATGAAGGCCTCGTGCGTGACCCATTCATACGGCGCTTCCGGGTAGAGCGGCCGCAGGCCCGTGCCGTCGCCCTTGACCGTCCAGGTCCGCTGCGGCGACTTGCCGCCCGTCTCCCAGCTGAACACCAGCTCGCCCGGGTTCCAGCTGTTGCTCTGGATGTGGCCGATCTGGAAGGGCACCGAGACGACGTGGCGGATCTCGCCCGTCTGCACGTTGATCTTGCCGATGGCATGCGGGCCGGCGCCCATGCCGCGCGGGCCGAAAGGTGGCTCGATCTTGGTACCGGCGGGCAGCCGCGCGCCGGCGTAGGCCTTGCCCTGGATGCGGAAGTAGAACCACTGACCGTCCGCGTCGAGCGCGTTGTCGCCCACGGCTTCCAGTTCGGGCGGCAGCGTGCCGATGACGCGCTGGTAGCTGCTGGCCGGCTTGATCATGCCGGCGCGGCTGTCGGCGAAGACGCGGTCCAGGTCCACCTCGATGRCCTGCATGGCCCTGGGGGCGCCCTTCCTGTCGGGCCGCAGGAAATAGAGCTTGTTGCCGCCCGACTGCGCGAGGTTGAGCATGCCGTCGTAGCCGCCCTCGGTGACCTGCACCATCTCGCCGCTGGCCTCGTTGACGGCGATGGCTTCGCCCTTGACGCGGTTGGAGCGGAACACCAGCCACTGGCCGTCGGCCGTCCACTGCGGATGGCTGGGGTAGATCTTGGAGTCGCCGCGCGGCTGTGTGGTCAGGAAGGTCAGCAGCGCGCCGGTGACGGGGTCGGGCACGACGCGCTTCTCGGACGGGAAGCGCTGGCCGATCTGTGCCCAGGTGGACGCCGTGGCCAACAGCAGGCACAGCAGCAGGGAGGTCTGGCGAAGCGACATGATGGGTGCCCGGTAGAAGTGGCGCGACTCTAGGACTCGCTCTGTTGCGCGATGTTGCTGGGCCTCAATCGCTCAAGAACTTGCGCCGTCCTGGCCCGGCCTGCTCCTAGCATGCGCGCCATGATCCGCACGCTCATCGCCTTGCTCTCACTGTTCGCCTTGCCCCTGACACAGGCCCAGACCTTCACCGCCAGCACCGACCCCGCCCGCGCCCAGGTCAAGCTGCCCGAGCCAGCCAAGCCCGAACTGCCGTCGCTGATCCTCATCGGCGACTCGACGGTGCGCAATGGCCAGGACGACGGCCAGGGCAAGGGAGCCGAAGGTCAGTGGGGCTGGGGCAACCCGATCGCCGCCTACTTCGACACGAACAAGATCAACGTCGTCAACCGCGCCGTGGGCGGCCTCTCCAGCCGCACCTATCGCACGAGCGGCCACTGGGACCGCACCAAGCCTTTCATCAAGCGAGGCGATTGGGTGGTCATGCAGTTCGGCCATAACGATGCCAGCCCGGTCAATGACAACAGCCGCGCCCGCGGCGTGCTGCGCGGCATCGGGCCCGAGAAGGAAGACATCGACAACCTGCTGACCGGCAAGCCGGAGACGGTCTACACCTACGGCGCCTACCTGCGCGGCTACATCGCCGAGATCCGCGCGGCCGGCGCCACACCCGTCATCTGCTCCCCAGTGATCCGCAAGCGCTGGGAGGTGGATGGTGTGAAGGTGATGCGCGCAGGCGGTAATTTCGCGGCTTGGGCCGCCGAGGTGGCCAGGCAGGAGGGCGTGGCCTTCATCGACCTCAACGAATGGGGCGCGTTGCGCTATGAGGCGCTCGGCAAGGCCACGGTCGAGAAGCTCTTCCCTGCCGACACGCCGCAGGAGACCRTACACACCAACTGGCTCGGCGCGGCGGTCAACGCGCAGCTCGTCATCGCCGGGCTGATCCAGAACAAGGTGCTGCCGGACGCCGTCTACACCCGCCGCTTCGCGCCCGACGGCTCGGACGACCGGCCCGTCGTCGACGCCCGCAAGGTCAAGGTCGAAGCACCTCGCGATCCCAAGTTGCCCAGCCTCGTGCTGATTGGGGACTCCACCGTGCGCAGCGGTGGCCAGAACGGCGCCTATGGCTGGGGTGAGCGACTCGCACCCTTCTTCGACACCCAGCGCATCAACGTCGTCAACAACGCCATCGGCGGCCGCAGCAGCCGCACCTTCTTCACCGAAGGCCGCTGGGCTTCCGTGCTGGACCAGCTGAAAGCCGGCGACACGCTGCTGATCCAGTTCGGTCACAACGACGGCGCCCGCATCGGCGACCCGGCCGGCAAGAACCGCGGCTCGGTGCCCGGCATCGGCCCGGAGGCGGTCGAGGACACGCGGCCTGACGGCAGCAAGGAGATGGTGCAGAGCTTCGGCTGGTACCTGGCCCGCTACATCAACGATGCGAAGGCCAAGGGAGCCCATGTCGTCGTGTTGTCGCCCATCCCGCACAAGGATCGCTGGCAGGCGGGCCAGCCGCGCGACTTCGAGAACTACGCCGCCTGGGGCGAGCAAGTGGCACGCGAGAACGGCGCCCAGTTCATCGACCTGACGATGCTGGTGACCGAGGCCTATCGCGTCATCGGTGCCGAGCGCGTCGACGCCTATTTCGCCGACGCCCGCACCCACACCAATGACGCCGGCGCCGTGTTCAACGCCACCCGGGTCGTCGAGGGCCTGAAGCGCCTGCCGGGCAAGCCGCTGCAGGCCTATCTGCGCGAGCCCACGCTGTGATCTTTCGCGACTGCTTGCCAGCCTCCAAAAACTTCGCTTAGAATAGCCGGCTCAGGCGCTTTAGCTCAGTTGGTTAGAGCGATGGAATCATAATCCACAGGTCCGGGGTTCGAGTCCCTGAAGCGCCACCAAATACCAAGCCCGCACAGCTCACGCTGTGCGGGCTTTTCGTTTGGTCGGGTCCAGATCCACCAGTGTTGGGGATGCATGTGTGAGTGCGCGCGCAGACGCCGCTCCATGCGACTGCTGTACTGCCGCACGCCCGCATGGTGTGGGCGGTCCAGCAAGGAGTTCGCATGATGCTCAACCCCAGCAAGTCGCGGTTTCCAATCCTGCACGGCGCCTCAGTCGCCATCGCGCTGATGACGGTCTGTGCCGCCGCTTCCGCGGCCCTGCCTTCGTTCACCCTCGACCCTGCTGCGGTCGGGCTGAACGGCGCGTCGCTCACGGCCGACAACATCCTGATCTCGGACTATTCCACCGTCACCATCGACGCACTGGGCAACTTCACCGAGACCGGCTATCTGCCCGTCACCGGCTTCCAGCTCGGCGGCAACGCCCTCACACCCACCGGCTTGAACACCGACTACGGGCTGTATCTCGCCTTCACCGGTACCGGCACGACGACGAACGATCCGACCACGACGTTCAATTTCGGCAACTTCACGACCTTGACCTACACGCTGTACGGCTACAACGGCACAGCGACCTTCGGCTTCAGTGGCAACACGCCCACCGAAACAGCCAGCAGTGAGGTGGCCCTGGCCAGCGGTGCCTTGATCTCGGGCAGCGTGCTGACGGTGCCGACCGGCGGCGGCACCTTCAGCCCCTCGGCCAACGCCATGCTGACGGTGGCGCTGAACCAGCCGACGTTCTTCTTGCCCAATCCCTTCTATTCGGTCGCACTGACGGCCTTCTCCAACACGCCGTCACAGGTCGAGCCGTTCGCGGGCTGCTTCCGCATTCGCCAGGGCGGCGGATCGCTGAACTTTGCGCCGGTGCCCGAGCCGAGCAGCACTGCCATGCTGTTGTGCGGCCTGGCTGCCGCAGGCTTCCTCGGCTACCGTCGCCAGCGCAAGCAGGGCTGACGCAAGGGACGCCGGGGCCAGCCCCGGCGTCAGTAGACCGGGCGGGGCCGCAGCAAGCGCTCAAACTCGCGGTGGATGGTGTGATAGCAGTCGCAGGTGCGCGTCTCTAGTCCGCTGCGATTCAGTACCGTGATATGGCCCCGCGCATAGCGGATATAGCCCCCCTGCTGCAGCCGAGCTGCAGCCAGCGTCACACTCTCGCGTCTTACGCCCAGCATGCCGGCCATGGACTCCTGGGTCAGGGTCAGCTCATCGGACTGCTGGCGGTCCATCCGCAGCAGGATGAGGCGCGCGAGCTGCTGCTCCAGGCCATGATGCCGGCTGCATAAGGCGGTCTGCATGATCTCGGCGACCAGGGCCTGCGAATAGGCCAGCAGCAGCCGGCGTACCGTGGCGTGGCGCGCGAACTCCTCGGCCACGGCAGAGGCACGCAGGCGCAGCGCCTTGCCCGGCATGTGCACCACGGCGCGGCTGCGCGTGTAGTTGCCATCGATCAGCGGCAGACCCACGACACCTTCGCGGCCAACGGTCGCCACTTCGGCGCAGGCGCCCGCGCGATCCGGCACCGAGAGCGACGCCAGCGCGGTGATCGGAAAGTACACCCACTGGATGAAGGCAGACGCTTCGTGAAGCATCTGGCCGGGGCGCAGGTGGACCCATTCCGCTTGCGCCAGCCACCTCTGGCGGTGCTCCGGCAGCAACGCTGCCAACAGTCGGTTGTATCGCCAGTCGCCCGCGTACGCCGCTCCGCGCCGGATACCTTCCTCCACGTCGTCCTGCAGCCAGGCTCGGGCGTGAACTCCCGCGGTCGAGCTCTCATCGGCGGCATGGAGGGTGGGTAAATCTTTCATGTTCAAGCCGTGTATGCGCTCTGGGCGCGGTGGACAGGCGGCTGCCAACATTTCAATTGGCAAAGGCCGTTCCCGCCTCAGGCAGCGGCAAGGATTTCCTGCCCGTCTTTGCACCGAAGGGATGCCGACGCGGCCAGCTTGAAAAATTTGCCGAATCCTTTCCATGCCGGGGACTGCCGCGCATGAGCCGCCACCAAGCTCAACCGGTCCCGTCGCTACAATGGCGGGCGCTTGGCTCGTCATGCCGAGCCCGACGGCTCGGGGCACTCCCGGGTCGTTTTCATTTCCAACCGCAGCCACTGGACACATACCATGT
>NZ_JBFULE010000100.1:0-12440 GCF_056400485.1 Roseateles sp. P5_B10 | reverse complement strand
GTCGACTTCGTGCGCAAGAGAACGTCATGAGCGTCCACGTCGAGCGCATTGCCAGCCACATCGGCGACGTGGGCGGCATTCCCATCCAGCGGGCCCTGCCCAACAAGGCGCGGCGCATCATCGGTGCCTGGTGCTTCGCCGACCATGCCGGCCCGGCCACCTTGCCGCCTGAGCGGCGCATGAATGTCGGCCCCCATCCGCACACCGGGCTGTCGACCTTCAGCTGGATGATCGAGGGCGAGATCCTGCACCGCGACAGCCTGGGCTCCGAGCAGGTGCTGCGCCCCGGCCAGGTCAACCTGATGACGGCCGGCCACGGCATCTCGCACAGCGAGGAATCGCTCTCCGACCGCATCCACCTGGCGCAGCTGTGGATCGCGCTGCCCGATGCCGAGCGCGAACGCGCGCCCAGCTTCCAGCATTTCGCCGAACTGCCGCGCTGCTCGGTGGGCGGTTTTGACGGCACGCTGCTGGTTGGCGAGTTCGCCGGCCTGCGCTCGCCAGTGCCCAGCTTCACGCCGCTGCTTGGCGTGGACCTGGTTGCGGGCGGGCTGGCTGACGCGATGCTCACGCTGCGGCCCGGCTTTGAGCATGGGTTGATGCTGCTGGAGGGCGAGATCGAGGCGGCGCCGGCCGGCCACGATGCCGTCGAGACGGTCACGCCGGGCACGCTGCTCTACCTCGGCCCCGGCTGCGAATCCGTCGAACTGCGCTGCTCGGTCTCGTCACGCCTGCTGCTGCTCGGCGGCGAGCCCTGGAGCCAGCCGCCGCTGCTGTGGTGGAACTTCGTCGGCCGCGAGCCGGATGAGATGCGGGCCTGGGCCCTGGACTGGGCGCGCGAGGACGGTGGGCGCTTCGGTGCGGTCGAGGGCTATGGCGGCCCGCGCATCCCGGTGCCGCCGGTGCCGGCGCTGCACCGGCCGGGCTGAAGCGGCGCAAACCAAAACAGGCCGACCGACCAAAGGTCAGGCCGGTCGGCTTGCCGGGTTCAGCGTCACTGTTTGCGGCGCCGGCTCCAGGCAGCTGCGGCAAGCGCCAGAACCATCAGCACCAGCACGTTCGGCTCCGGCACGGTATTGCCCCCCGGGCCGCCTATGGTGCATCCCGCACCGCAGCTCAGGCGCAGCACCTGTTCGATCTGCGATATGAAGAGCGTGCCGTTGCTGGTATCGGCCGATGTGAAGTCGCCGCGGCTGCCCCCCATGGCGATGATGAGCATGGTGTCGTTGTCGACATCAAGCAGCCCCAGGGTCCCATCGTTGTTGTTGACGATGACGTCGCCGTCGTAAAGGCCGCCGATGATGACGCCCGTTCCGTCAGCGCCATGACCGCCCGTGCTGAAGTACGAGCGGATCAATGCGCCCGTGGCGATGTCATAGGACTGGATGATGCCGCCGTTTTCGATATAGGCGATGGTGCCGTCGGGTGAGACGGAGACACCGTCGGGGAACAGCCCCGGGTTGATGATGCGGTAGGCGCCGCTGACCGGGTCGATCTCGACGAGGCCGCGATTGGTAGACGCAATCATCTTGCCGCTGACCGATCCCCAGATGCCCAGATAGTCCACGAGATCGGTACCGGTGGCGCCGCCGATGGGCACGTAGGAGCCATCATTGGCAAAGTGGTAGAAGCGCCCGCCGAAGAGCTGGCCGCCATAGGCCTGACCGGCGACGGTAGCCATCGCGAAATGCGGGTTCCCCGTTTCGAAGGCGTAGGGATTGGCGATCAGCGCATCGCCCAAGGTCTGGTTGTCCACATCCTTGAAGACATAGAGCTGACCGGAGCCCACGCTGCCGGTGACGATGTTGCCATTCGGCAGAACCGCCTGGGACAGCGGGCCGTAGTTGCCGAAGTTGTAGCCGCTGACGAAGGTGGTCAACGTGAAGCCGGCAGTGACGCCACCTGCCGTCAGTGTGAGGCCGGCGTGGGCAGCGGGGGCGAAGGCCACAGCCAGAGCCACGAAGCCAAGTAGTTTCTTCAGTGTCATCGCGGTCTCCGGACTGATTTTCGAGGTCGCCTCGGAGCGAGGCGGCGACCCACATTTGCGGCACGCATAAGTCGTGCCGCGAGCCAGAAAAAGCTGCTGYGACATGCATTTATGGTTTTATGCCGTTTGCGAAAGGGGGCAGGGTGTCAACTTCTCCGACACGCGTCCTGGAAGCCAGCGGGCACGTCCACCGCGCTCTCGAAATCGGTTGCCGCCCAAAAGGGATGCCTGCGCCGCGTCGGCGTCTGGGGCGCGGCCGCTGGGCGACCTGCGCATCTGTGCCACTCGGCCCGGCATGCGCATCCGGGCTGACGAACGAGTTGACCGCCTCAACCGGCCCGGGCGCTCTTCACCAACGCCTCGATGCGCGGCGTCGCATTCACCGCTACCAGCTCGATCTGCGGGTTGGCCTTGGCGAACACGCGGAACAACTCGTCCGTGAAGCCGTGGCCGACGTCGGCCACGCCGTCGAAGTCGATCTCGGCGCGCTTGAAGGCCGACAGCCGGGAGCCGACGCGGCGGGCCTGGGCGCGGGAGTCCAGGGCCTGGCCTTCGCTGGTCAGCAGGCGCAGCTGCACGCGGGTCTGGTCGAACTCGATGCCGTCGCCTGCCAGGCTCCAGGTTTCCATGACGCCGTCAAGCGTGCGCGTCGTGTTCAGCGCGATGGCCATGTAGATGGAGCTGCCCTGGCGCGGCAGGGCGCGGCCCTTCTTCCAGCCGGCGCTCTCCCAGGCGCGGCGCTGGTAGGCGGTGTTGTTGGCGTGGATGTCGAACACATCGGCCAGCTGCGAGCTGAAGAACAGRCCGCGGCCGGTGTGGGCATCGGGGGCACTGGTCAGGCGCCCCTTGCTGAGCTCCAGCATCGCGTGCTGGGGGTCCTCGAGCTGGAAGGCGCTGCAGATCTTGTCGAAGACGCCCATGCCGTCATCGCTGACGAGCAGCTGCACATGGGTGGGCGTCTGGCGCAGCGACACGGTGACGCTGCTGCCGCCGGAATGGTCGGCTGCGTTGTTCACGAGCTCGGTGAAGCCATGCTGCACCATGCGTTCCACATGCTTGGGCAAGGCGAAATGGGGTGCGAAGTCGCGCTGCCAGGGCAGGTCTTCCTGCAGGCCGTAAAGGGTGTAACTGCGCGCCACCTGGCGCAGGCTGCCAGGCGAGAACACCGGTCGGCGGCCGGTGCCGGAGCGGGTCAGCCAGCCGGCGTCCACCAGGCGCTTCAGTGCCGACAGCACGGCGCGGTGGCTGGCCCCGGTGCGCTCCTCGATGTGGGTCGCCAACGCCAGCGAGTGCTCACTGGCCGCGGCGGTGATCCAGTTGGTGAGGTGGTCGAACACCAGTCTTGTCATGAGCACGCATTGTGCTGACTACTTCAATCACGGGGGGTGGGGTCGCTACCGACTCTGGAGGCTGCCGGCCTTTGGGACGGGTGCGCGCCGGGGAGATTTGCCAYGCCAGACAAGGCGCGGCCGCCGCTGTGGGGTCATCCCCACGAGGCGGGCGCAACGCTGGATGGCGTGGCAAATCTCCCCGGCCCTACGGGTTGACCCGCCTTCGAGGCTCATGCGGCGTTGCAAATGCTCGCCGGGTAACCCACCCGGCTCCGCTTTGCGCCTTGCCTGACCCCCGAATGCGTGTCAACGCGCGCCCGTCCCAAAGGCCGGCAGCCTCCATAGAATCCCCAACCAGTTACGAAGCGGTTACGGCCTAGGGTGCGTACCGCAGTCGGCCCAGATTTCTCAACTCCACCGGGGACAACCCATGCCTCTCGTTTCCATGCGCCAGTTGCTGGACCACGCCGCCGAAAACGGCTACGGCATCCCAGCCTTCAACGTCAACAACCTGGAGCAGGTGCAGGCCATCATGGCCGCGGCCGACGAGGTCGGTGCACCGGTCATCCTGCAGGCCAGCGCCGGCGCCCGCAAATACGCCGGCGAGCCCTTCATCAAACACCTGATCCAGGCCGCCTGCGAGGCCTACCCGCACATCCCCCTGGTCATGCACCAGGACCACGGCACCAGCCCCAAGATCTGCGCCGGCGCCATCGATCTGGGCTTCGGCTCCGTGATGATGGACGGCTCGCTGATGGAAGACGGCAAGACGCCGGCCTCTTTCGAATACAACATGGAAGTGACCCGCAAGGTCGTCGAGATGGCGCACCAGGTCGGCGTCACCGTCGAGGGCGAGCTGGGCTGCCTGGGCAACCTCGAAACCGGTGATGCCGGCGAGGAAGACGGCATCGGCGCCGAAGGCAAGCTGGATCACAGCCAGATGCTGACCGACCCCGAGGAGGCCGCCGTGTTCGTCAAGGCCACGCAGCTCGACGCGCTGGCGATCGCCATCGGCACCAGCCACGGCGCCTACAAATTCAGCCGCAAGCCCACGGGCGACATCCTGGCCATCGGCCGCGTGAAGGAGATCCATGCGCGCATCCCGAACACCCACCTAGTCATGCACGGTTCGTCCAGCGTGCCGCAGGAGCTGCTGGCCATCATCAACCAGTACGGCGGCAAGATGAAGGAGACCTTCGGCGTGCCGGTCGAGGAGATCCAGGAGGCCATCAAGCAYGGCGTSCGCAAGATCAACATCGACACCGACATCCGCCTGGCGATGACGGGCGCGGTGCGCAAGTTCCTGGCCGAGAACCCCGACAAGTTCGACGCCCGCGAATGGCTCAAGCCCGCCCGCGAAGCCGCCAAGGTCATCGCCAAGGAGCGCTATATGCAATTCGGCTGCGAAGGCCAGGCCGGCAAGATCAAGGGCCGCACGCTGGTCGACATCGCTGGCGCCTATGCGCGCGGTGAGCTGGCACAGAAGGTCCAATAAGGGTTCAGTGACGCGTCACTGCTTCACCTACGGCTCACTGATGTGGGCCGACATCATGGCCCGCGTCTGCGGGCGTGAATTCGCCAGCGAGCCGGCCTCGCTGGCGGGTCATGCGCGCCACCCGGTGCGCGGCCAGGACTACCCCGGCCTGCGGGCCGCGGCGGGCGGCCTGGTGCCGGGGCGGCTGTATCGCGACGTCGACGCTGACGCCTGGGAGCGGCTGGATGCCTTCGAGGGCGTCGAGTACGAGCGCGCCGATGTCGTCGTGGCGCTGGCCGACGGCAACGCGCTACTGGCCCAGGTCTACCGCTTCCGCCCCGAGTTCGCCGACCGGCTGCTCCCTGGGGACTGGGACGCCGACGCTTTCGCCCAGGAGGGCCGGGAGCGCTTCATCGCCCGCTATGTGGGCTTCGAGCTGATCACGCCACGCTGAAGCCCCGGGAATAAGACACGTTTTCGCCTGATGCCCCCCTGTTCGCGGGGTCACAATGCATCGGCATAACCCCTTGGTCATTGGGGTCGGGAGCTGGGATGGACGAGCTGACCGGAATCGTCGCGCGAGCGGGTTTCCTGCCCCACGGCTATTGCTTCCAGTGGTCGCCCGGCCTGCTCTGGACCATGGTCGGCGCCGATCTTTCCATCGCGCTGGCCTACTTCTCCATCCCGCTGGCCATCGCCAGCTATGCCCGCCAACGCCCCCAGGTCAACCTTGGCAGCATCGCGACGCTGTTCGCCATCTTCATCTTCGCCTGCGGCGTGACCCATGTGCTGGACGTCTGGACGATCTGGCGCCCCGACTACGGACTGCAGACCGCTGGCAAGGTCTTCACCGCCTGCGCGTCCGTGCTGACGGCGGCCGTGGCCTGGCGCCTGATGCCCACGCTGCTGGGCCTGCCGTCACTGGACGAGATGCGCACGGCCAACGAGGCGCTTCGCAGTGAGATGGACCGCCGCCACAGTGCCGAGGACCATCAGCTGGAAGCCGAGCAGAGCCTGGCCGCCACGCTGTCGGCCATCGACGCCGGCTTCATCACGACCGACGGCGACGGCCGGGTCACGCGCATCAATGCCGTGGCCGAGCGCATCACCGRCTGGCCGGCGCGCGAGGCCCTGGGCCTGCCGGTCTGGGAAGTCTTCCAGCGCGAGGGCACGCCGGCCGACCTGAAGGCGCGCAACCCCATCGACGTCGTGCGCGAGCGCAACCGCGAAGGCGCTTTCCAGCGCCAGGCCGTCTGCGTCGCACGAGACGGCAGCCAGCGGCCCGTTGAGGTTCACGCCGACCTGACCCACCACGCCGACGGCCGCGTGCGTGGCGTCGCCATCGTCTTCCGCGACGTGGGCCGCCTGACTGAAGCCGAGGCCGAGGTGCGCCGCCTGGCGGCCGTCGTCGAGTCCTCGGCCGACGCCATCATCGTCAAGACGCCGGATGGTCGCATCACCAACTGGAATGCAGGCGCCGAGAAGATGTTCGGCTACACGGCCGCGGAGGTCGTCGGGCAGCCGGTGCAGATGCTGATCCCGCCCGAACGTGAAGCCGAGGAGACGGGCATCCTCGCCAGTCTGGCCCAGGGCCAGCATGTGCCGCCGTTCCGCACCGTTCACATCGCCAGGGACGGCCGTCGAGTCGAGATCTCCGCCCAGGTCTCGCCGCTGCGCGATGCGGCCGGCCGCATCATCGGCGGCATCAAATCCGCCCGCGACCTGACCCACCAGCGCCAGATCGAGACCGCGCTGCGCCAGAGCGAGGCACGGCTGCGCTTCGCCCTCGAGTCCGCGGCCATCGGCGACTGGGAGCTGGAGCTGGACAGCGGCCTGATCCACCGTTCGCGCCGCTATGACCAATGTTTCGGCCGACCCGACTCTGAAGGCCCGTGGGACCGCGAGCGCATGCTTGCTGCCGTCCATCCCGACGACCGGGCCATGGTGGAGGCCGGCCTGGCGGCCCTGCCCGAGGGCCATCGTCCCTGGCATGCCGAGTTCCGCGTCGTCTGGCCCGATGACAGCGTGCACTGGCTGCGCCTGGACGCCCGGGTCACCCACGACGACGCCGGTTCGCCGCGGCTGGTCGGCATCGTGGCCGACGTGACCGCCATGCGCACCGCCGAGCAGGCCCGCCAGCAGTCCATCTGGCTGGCGGCCGAGAACCGCCGCGTGCAGGAAAGCAGCCGGCTCAAGAGCCTCTTCCTCGCCAATATGTCGCATGAACTGCGCACGCCGCTGAATGCCGTCATCGGCTTCGCCGACCTGCTGACCATGAGCGCCCATCCGCCGCATCTGCTGGATGGGCCGCGCCAGCGCGAGTGGCTGCAGCACATTGCCAGCAGCGGCCGGCATCTGCTGGCCATGATCAACGACGTGCTCGACCTGTCCAAGATCGAGGCCGGCAAGATGGACTTCCATCCCGAGCCGGTCGAACTGCCGGCCCTGGTCGACGACGTGATGGCCACCGTCGCGGTGCTCGCCGAGCAACGTGGCCTGAGCCTCAAGTCCTCCATCGAACCGGGGCTGCGAGACCTGGTGCTGGACCCCGCTCGGCTCAAGCAGGTGTTGCTCAACTACCTGTCCAACGCCATCAAGTTCACGCTCGCCGGCGGCCACGTCGAACTGCGCGTGGTGGGCGAGGGCCCGCGGCTGTGGCGGTTGGAGGTCGAGGACAGCGGCATCGGCATTCCGGCCGACCGCCTCGGCCATCTGTTTGTCGAATTCCAGCAGCTCGACGACGGCCTGACCAAGCGCCACCAGGGCACGGGCCTGGGGCTGGCGCTGACGCGCCGGCTGGTGGAGGCCCAGGGCGGCCGTGTCGGCGTCTACAGCGAGCCCGGGCGCGGCAGCCGCTTCTACGCCGTGCTGCCGCGCCAGCCGCTGGATGCCGGCGAGCCGGCCGAACGACCGGCCCACCAGCAGCTCATCGCCCTGCGCGACCATCCGCTGCGCGACGGCCTGGCCCGTGATCTGTCGCGGGCCGGCGTGAGCGCCGACACCGCGTCCACAGCCGGCGAGGTGCTGCGCCTGACCCGCGCGCGCCGTTACACCGAACTGGCCATCGACCTCGCCCTGCCTGATGCGCCCGGCCTGTCATTGCTGGCGGCGCTGCGCAGCGGCGGGCCGTCCATGCACGCGGCCGTCAAGGCGCTGGCGCTGACGCCCCCGACGGGGGCGGGCGTGGCTTTCACGGTGTCCGACGTGCTGGCCAAGCCGCTGCGCCGCCCGGCCCTGGCGCGTGCCCTCGTGCCGCTGCGCGACCGGTTGGGTCCGGGCCGGCCGGTGCTGGTGGTCGACGACGAGGCGGCGTCGCGCGAGCTGATGTGTGCGGCATTGCAGGCCACGGGCGTCGAGGCCGTGGCCGTCGGCAGCGGCGCCGAGGCGCTGCAGCGCCTGCCCGCCCTGCAGCCCGGGGCCATCGTGCTCGACCTGATGATGCCCGGCMTCGACGGATTCCAGGTGCTGCATGAACTTCGCGGGGACCCGCGCTGGGCCGAGCTGCCCGTCATCGTCTGGACGGCGCTGACCCTCAGTGGGCAGGACATCGAAAGCCTGGCGCGCTCGGCCGCGGCCATCGCCAGCGCTGGCGAGGCCGAAGCCCTGGCCGAGGTGCGCGATGCGCTGCTGCGCGCCGCCCGCCAGGACCGGCGTGGCCGACTCACGAAAGGTTGACATGGCTGGCGAACGCATCCTGATCGTCGACGACAACGAGCTCAACATCGATCTCGCACAGTACGTGCTGGAGGCCGACGGCTTCATCGTCGACCGCGCTCTGCACGTCGACGAGGCCTGGGCGCGGCTGCGCGCCTACCGACCCGCCCTGGCCCTGGTTGACATCCAGTTGCCGGGCACCGACGGCCTGAGCCTGGTGCGCGCCATCAAGGCCACGCCCGACCTCGCCGATCTGCCCGTCATTGCCTTCACCGCCTTTGCCATGCCGGGCGACGAGGTGCGCTTTCGCGCAGCCGGCTGCGACGGTTATCTGACCAAACCGATCGACGTGCACAGCTTTGCAGCTGCAGTACGAAGCCATCTGGCCGGAGGCGGCACCTAAAATCGCCGCCATGCCCCAAGCCCTCTACGAATCCAGCCTGACCTCCCTGCCGCTGCTTGGCCGCGGCAAGGTGCGCGAGAACTACGCCGTCGGCGACGACCGCATCCTGATGGTCGCCAGCGACCGCCTGTCGGCCTTCGACGTCATCATGGGCGAGCCGATTCCGGGCAAAGGGGCGCTCTTGACCCGCATGGCGCTGTTCTGGTTCGACAAGCTGCAGGGCATCGTTCCCAACCATCTGACCGGCCAAGACCCGCTGTCCGTGGTGTCGGCCGAGGAGCGCGAGCAGCTCAAGGACCGCACCATGCTGGTCAAGCGGCTCAAGCCCCTGCCCATCGAAGCCGTCGTGCGCGGCTACCTGGCCGGCAGCGGCTGGGCCGAGTACCAGGCCAGCGGCAGCGTCTGCGGCGTCAAGCTGCCGGCGGGCCTGCGCAATGCCGACAAGCTGCCCGCCCCCATCTTCACGCCGGCCACCAAGGCCGAGATGGGCGATCACGACGAGAACATCTCGTTCGAGCAGGCGGCTGAAATCATCGGCGCCGACCTCGCCGCCCGCGTGCGCGACATCTCCATCCAGCTCTACCAGCGCGCCGCCGATTTCGCGCTGACCAAGGGCATCATCATTGCCGACACCAAGTTCGAGTTCGGCCTGGATGCCGAGGGCACGCTGACGCTGATGGACGAGGTGCTGACGCCCGACTCCTCACGCTATTGGCCGGTCGAGAGCTATGCGCCGGGCAGCAACCCGCCCAGCTACGACAAGCAGTTCGTGCGCGACTGGCTGGAGGCCGTGCGCATCAACGGCCAGCCCTGGGGCAAGAAGGCGCCTGCACCGGCCCTGCCGGCCGAGGTGATCGCCAAGACGGTGCAGAAGTACGAAGAAGCGCTGCAGCGGCTGACGGCATGAGCGCCGCGCCGGGCCGTCCCAAGCAAGCTCGCTCCCGCTTGGCGGGAGTGAGCCCGGACATGGGATGCCCAGTGGGCATCGCATGCCTGGCGAACGCCTGGCCGCGCTGCCGGACAGGCAAGGCCGCAGGCCGAAGGGTGCACCAATGAGCGTTGCAGCCGGTCCRGTCAAGCTTCGCAGCCGGCTGGCACAGCGGCTTGACGGCGAGATTGCCGCCGTCGCCTCCATGCCGGCGCGTGCCGCCGTGCTGCAGGTTCAGCGTGCCATCCTGTGGCTGCGCCATGGCCGCGAGGTCGAGGCCCGCGAGGAGCTGAACCGCCTGCAGGCGCGCGCCCTCGTGCATCCGCGCATCGAGCTGGCCGCCTGGCTGCATCTGGCCGAAGGGCTGACGGCTTATTTCAGCGCCTTCGGCGGCGGCGCCTGTGAACGCGTGCGGCGCGCCCACGTCATGGCCAAGGCGGCCAACCTTGCGGCGCTGCAGACCCTGTGCGACGCCTGGCTGGCGCAAATGGCCTTTGTCGACCGCGATATCGACCGTCTCGTCGCCCATGCCGCCGCAGTCCTTGCCGCCCCGGCGGACAACGCCGCCGCGTGTCGCGTCGCTTCAGCGCTGGGCATGGCCTGGGATCTCGCGATGGGGGCTCGGGACGAAGCCGCCGCGTCGTCCTGGTATGCCTGGGGCCGCCGCGCCGCCAGTGCCGACGGTGACGACGCCGGCCTGGCGGCCTTGCTCTACAACCAGATGCAGATGCGCGCCCTGCGCATCCGCCACGCTGCCCTGGCCGGCGAGCCTGGCGAGGCGCCGGCCGTGCTGCTGGGGGTGGACTCCATCGGCCATTTCGACGATGCCGTGGGCGGTTCGGCCCGCGCCAACCTGACCCCGCTGCTGCGCGCCCAACTGCTGACCGTGCAGGGTGACTACGCCACTGCCGCTGCCTTGCTGGAGGCCAACCTGCCCGAGGCGGTGGCGGCTGGCCTGGCCCGTACCGGCGGCAGCCTGCTGGCCGACCTGGCCTGGTGCTGGGCCAATACCGGCGAGGTCCAACGTGCCAGGGCCCTGGCCGACCAAGCCGCCGTCGAGGTGCTGGCCGAGGATGCGGCCCACTGCGACCTCGACGAATGCGCGGCCCTGCACGCCCGCCTGGCCCAGGTCTACGCCCGCTTGCATGAGGATGGGCTGGCAGCCCGCCACGGCGACGCCGCCCAGGCCGCCTGGGGCCAGGACGCCGCCCAGCGCCGCCTCTGGGCCGAGCGCTTGAGTAGCGCCGGGCTGGGCACTCCGCCACGCTGACCGGCTTTTTCCGGAGAGTCGGCACGGCTTGGCTGCGGTACTCTCGCCGGCCTATGACCGCCGACGCCCGCGACGACGAAGCCATCAATGCCTTGCCCGCCGGCACCCGGTTCGGCGAGCTGGAGATCATTGGCACCCTGGGTGTGGGCGGCTTCGGCATCGTCTACCTCGCACGCGACCACTCGCTCGAGCGCGAGATCGCGATCAAGGAGTACATGCCCAGCCAATTCGCACTGCGCGACGGGCAGTCCCAGGTGTCGGTGCGTTCGGTCTCCATGAAGGAGACCTTCGAGCTCGGTCGACGCAGCTTCGTCAACGAGGCCAAGCTGCTGGCGCGCTTCGACCACCCCTCCCTGCTCAAGGTCTACCGTTTCTGGGAGGCCAACGGCACCGCCTACATGGCCATGCCGCGCCTGGTCGGCCAGAACCTTCGCGAGGCGCGCAAGGCTCGGCCGACGCCGCCACCCGAGGCCTGGGTCAAGCGCATCTTCGACGCCGTGCTGGGGGGGCTGGAGACCCTGCACGCACAGAATGTCTGGCACCGCGACGTCGCGCCCGACAACATCTTCCTGCCCTCCGACGGCAGCCCGCCCATCCTGCTGGATTTCGGCGCCGCCCGCCAGGCGATCAGCGACCGCACGCAGGTCTTCACCGCCATCCTCAAGCCCAGCTTCGCGCCCATCGAGCAGTATGCCGAGGCCACGACACTGCGCCAGGGGGCCTGGACCGACTTCTATGCACTGGCCGCTGCCATGCATGAGCTGCTGACCGGCCGGCCGCCGCCGCCGGCGACGGCCCGCGCGATGGGCGACGAACTCCTGCCGCTGGAGGTGCCCGGCTATTCACCGGCCTTCCTCGCCGGCATGGACTGGGCGCTGCGTGTCGCCCCCCATCAGCGCCCCCAGACGGTCGCCGCCTGGCGCGAGGTGCTGGAAGGACGTTCAGCCGTGCCGAGACCCCAGCTCGCTCAGCCGCGGGTGCCAGTTGCACCCACGCCGCCGGCGCCCGCCGAGCCGCTGGATCTCGAATTCGCCGACACCGTGCAAGGCCCGCCGCTGGACGAGGACGACGGGCAGACCGTTGTCGTGCCGCTGCGCAAGTCCGCACCGCCGCCGCCGTCCCCACCCGCGCCGCCGCCGCGTGCCGCGAAACCATCGCCGCAGGCCGCGGCTGCGCGGCCACCCTCCTGGCAGATGCCCGCCATGATCGGAGGCGGCGTGGGCGCCTTGCTGCTGCTTGGCCTTTTTGTCATGCAGTTGCGCGGCAACCAGGCCAAGCCCGAGGTGACACCGGCCGAACCCGCCGCATCCGTGGCCGCGTCGGCTCCGGCGCCCGTGCAACAGGCCCAACCCGAACTCCAGGCCCCGGTGGCCAGCGCGCCAGCTTCACAGCC
>NZ_JBFULE010000099.1:0-12541 GCF_056400485.1 Roseateles sp. P5_B10 | reverse complement strand
GCTGGCAACTGGGCTGGCGCGCCGACTGGCTGAGCGGCGAGGACGGGCTGACCGTGCAGGGCGACGTCTACCGCGGCGATATGGCAGACCGCCTGAGTGGCACACGCAACCTCGGCGGCGTCAGCACGTCGGGGCAGAACCTGCTGGCGCGCTGGACTGGCCGGCTGGACGGCGGCTCGCGGCTGCGCCTGCAGGCCTACTACGACCATGTGCGGCGCGAGGACACGATCCTGTACAGCCCGCGCTTCACGGTGCTGGACCTGGAGGCGCAGCACAGCTTGGCCTGGGGCGCGCACCAGATCGACTGGGGCGGCGGCTGGCGGAGCTCGCGCGACCACATCGCGCCGGGGCTGGTGTTCGGCTTCGTGCCCGAAAGCGCGCGGCAGCAATGGCACAACCTGTTCGTGCAGGACGAGCTGACCCTGGCGGACGGCTGGCGGCTGACGGCGGGCACGAAGTTCGAGCACAACGACTACACCGGCTGGGAGACGCTGCCGTCGCTGCGCCTGGCCTGGTCGCCGTCGGCGCGCTGGCAGTGGTGGGCCTCGCTGTCGCGCGCGGTGCGCGCGCCGGCCCGGCTGGACCGCGACCTGCGCCTGCCGCCCAAGCCGCCCTTCATCATCGCGGGCGGGGCCGACTTCGTGTCGGAGGTCGCGCGCGTGGTCGAGCTGGGCCACCGCGGCCAGCCGAGCAGCACGCTGAGCTATGCGCTGACGCTGTACCAGCATGACTGGCAGAAGCTGCGCAGCGGCCAGCCGCCGCCCAACGCCGTGGTGCAGAACATGATCGCCGGCAACAGCTGGGGCCTGGAAGCCTGGGCGCACTGGCAGCCGCTGCCCTGGCTGCGCTGGAGTGCCGGCTTCAATGCCCTGCAACAAGATCTGGCCGTGCAGCCGGGCAGCCGCGACCCGGTGGGGCCGTCCGCGCTGGGCAACGACCCGCCGCGGCAATGGCAGCTGCGCGCCACGCTGCAGCCGGCGGATCGCCATGAGCTGGACGTGGCGCTGCGCCATGTCGCCGCGCTGCCGAAGCCGGCCGTGCCCGCCTACACGGTGCTGGACTTCAA
The DNA here is from genome assembly GCF_056400485.1 of Roseateles sp. P5_B10. Taxonomy (NCBI): domain Bacteria; kingdom Pseudomonadati; phylum Pseudomonadota; class Betaproteobacteria; order Burkholderiales; family Sphaerotilaceae; genus Roseateles; species Roseateles sp. P5_B10. The sequence continues at coordinate 11,475 of NZ_JBFULE010000099.1, read as the reverse complement.
CTACGGCTGGCGCGCCACCCCCACGCTGGCGCTGACGCTGGGCGGCCGCAACCTGCTGCATGGCCGCCATGCCGAGGCCAATGCTGCGCCGGGCCGCAGCGTCTTCGGGCCCGAGGCCTACGCGCAACTGCGGTGGACCCCGTGACACCGGCGCGGCGCAGGCCGCTGCTGGCCTTCGCGCTGGGCTTGCTGACGGCCGGCATGAGCCATGCACAGACCGACGATGCCGGCGGCGAGGTGCGCATCAAGGCCGAGTTCCTCTACAAGTTCACGGCCTATGTGGATTGGCCCGACGGCGCGCTGGGTGCTATCGATGCGCCCTTTGTCATCGGCGTGCAGGGCTCGGAAGCCATGCTCGGCGAGCTGAGCCAGACCCTGCAGGGGCGCACGGTGCAGGCGCGGCCGGTGCAGGTGCGGCGCGTGCGCGCGGCCGATGCCGACCCGGCCGTGCACCTGCTATTCCTGGCTCAGGGCGAGACGGCCAGCGCACGGCGCGGGCTGCTGCTGGTCAGCGAGGGCGCTTCCGGCGAGGCCTCGCCGCGCGCCGGCGCCATTCAGTTTCTGGTCGTTGGCGGGCGCGTGCGTTTCGATGTGCTGCTTGACGGCGCGGAACGCGCTGGCCTTCGCATGAGCTCACGGTTGCTGTCCGTCGCTCACAAGGTGCATGCGGCGGCGCGCTGAAGCTGCGGACGTCAGTCCTCGGGATCCAGCCGCCGCGCCCGCGCCAGCCGCCAGGCGTCGGCCGGGTCGCTGAAGACTTGCTCGGCCGTCGTGCCCGTCTCGCGGCCGGCGGCATCGATGGCGATGCGCTTGTCGAAGACGTAGCACTCGCCCTGCCAATCGGCTGCGGCGTCGGGAAAGGCTTCGAGGAAGCCCAGGATGCCGCCGTCGAGCTGCGCGACCTTCAGGCCCTGGGCCTGCATCCACGCTGCTGTCTTCTCGCAGCGGATGCCACCGGTGCAGTACATCGCGACCGTCTTGCCCTGCCATTCGTCGCGGTGTGCCTCGACATAGGCCGGGAAGTCGCGGAAGTGGGCCACGCCGGGGTCGATGGCGCCGCGGAAGCGCCCCAGCTTGAACTCGAAGGCGTTGCGGTTGTCGAGGACGACGGTGTCGGGGTCGGCCAGCAGTTCGCGAAAGCGCTGTGGGCTGACATGGGTGCCGGTGTCCTCGCCGCTGACACCGGGAATGCCGAAGGCGACGATCTCGCGCTTGACGGAGACCTTGAGCAGACTGAAGGGCGAGCGCTCGCAGGCGTTGTGCTTGCAATGCAGGCCGGCGAAACCAGGCTGCTGCTGGAGCAGCGCTTCAAAAGCTGCCACCACCTCGGCCGGGCCAGCCACCGCGGCGCTCAGGCCTTCCCCGGCCACCAGGATGACGCCGCCCAGACCGGCGGCGGCCTCGCGCAGCCAGGCGGCGAAGGCGGTGGGGTCGGCGACCGGCGTGAAACGGTAGAAGGAGCTGTGGACCAGGGGCATCGGCGCGGATTGTCGCGCCCGGCTGCCGGGGCCTCAGCTGGAGGACAGCACGAAGACGTTGCCTTCGGAGTCCTTGAACTTGGCGAACGTCCCCCAGGGCTGGGCCGTCGGCGGCGCGACGAACTCGACGCCGCGCTGCTGCAGCTGCCGGCAGGTCGCCTCGACGTCGTCGCAGGCGATGGCGCCGTTGAAGAAGGTGCCGATGCGATCCTCGTGGCCTTCGGGCGTGAACAGCACGACGCGCGTGGCCGAGTGGCCGACGCGCAGCTCGATCCAGCGCTTGCCCGGGCCCATGGGCTGGTCGGTAGCAACGGCGAAGCCGAGCTGGTCGCGGTAGAAGGCCAGCGCGCGGGCCGGGTCGGCGACGGGAACGCCGATGAATTTGACGTGGGTGATCATGGTGGCGGCTCGAAGCTGTTGGACGTGGCGCCCATTCTGGAAGCGCCCGGGCGGATCGCGTCCGATGGCTGCTATAGCATTGATCGCTATGCACAAACCGATCGCCCACCAGATCGACGCCTATGTCGTCGACACGCTGATGGCCGACCTCTGCGGCCATGACCGGCGGCCCTCGGCCTTTCTCGTCTACCTCTGCCTGGCCTGCGAGGCCCAGCGACGCCGCGCGGAAGCCGTGCCGCTGAGCCTGCAGGAGATCGCCACGCGCACCGGCCTGGCCAAGTCGACCGTGCAGACCGCCATCCGCCACCTGAAGCGCCGCGGCCTGCTGGACGCCGATCAGGTCGCGACGACGGCGGCCCCGCTGCGCCGGGTCGTCATGCCGTGGCGCGACTCCTAGAATCCTCGACCGCAATTCGGCCCCTTCCCATGTCCGACCGCCTCAAAGTCCTGCCCCAATACCTGATGCCCAAGCAGGCGATGACACGCCTGGCCGGGCATTACGCGTCCAAGCCGCTGGGTGGCGTGACGACCTCGGTCATCCGCCGCTTTGTCGGGCGCTACGGCGTCAACATGGCCGAGGCGGCCGAGCCCGACATCACGGCCTACAAGACCTTCAACGACTTCTTCACCCGGGCGCTGAAACCCGGCGCGCGGCCGCTGGCCGATGCTCCGCTGATCTGCCCGGTGGACGGCTCGATCAGCCAGGTGGGCCGCATCCAGGGCGACCAGATCTTCCAGGCCAAGGGACAGGCCTTCACGACGACGGCCCTGGTCGGCGGCGACGCGCAGCTCGCGGCGCGGTTCAAGGACGGCCTGTTCGCCAACCTCTACCTCAGCCCCAAGGACTACCACCGCATCCACATGCCGGCCGCCGGGCGGCTGGTGCGCATGGTGCATGTGCCGGGCGAGCTGTTCTCGGTGAACCCGACGACGGCGCGCGGCGTGCCGGGGCTGTTTGCGCGCAATGAGCGCGTCGTCTGCGTGTTCGATGACGACACCTTGGGTCGCTGGGTGCTGGTGCTGGTCGGCGCCACCATCGTCGGCAGCATGGCCACGGTCTGGCATGGCGTCATCAACCGCGCCGGCCCGGTACGCGAGTGGGACTACACACCTGGACAAGCGACGCTGGCCCAGGGCGACGAGATGGGCCGTTTCCTGCTCGGCTCCACGGTCGTCATGCTGTTCGAGAAGAGCGGCCTGCAGTTCAACCCGGCGTGGCAACCGGGAGGCTCGGTCCGGATGGGTGAGCTGATGGCGAGCTGAGAAGCGCCGCAGCTGCAGCGGGCGCCAGGGGCTTGGCCAACAGCCAGCCCTGCAGATGTGTGCAGCCCAAGGCCTCGACCTCGGCGGCCTGCGCCTCGGTCTCGACGCCTTCCGCCACGATGGCCAGGCCCAGCGCCTGGGCCAGCACGCAGGCCGCGCGCACGACGGCGCCGGCGGACGGCTCGGGCAGTGGGTCGATCATGCTGCGATCAAGTTTGAGTGTGGTGATGGGCAGGCGGCGCAGCAGGGTCAGCGAGCTCTGACCGGTGCCGAAGTCGTCGAACGCCACGCCCACGCCGGCGTCGCGCAGCCGGGCAAGCTGGGGCAGCACACGGTCCATGTGCGTCATCGCGGCGGTCTCGGTGATCTCGACCTCGATCAGCGTCGGCGCCAAGCCATGCGCGCGCACCAGGTCCAGCACCCAATCGGCAAAGCCGGTGTCCTCGAACTGCAGCGGCGACACATTCACGGCCACCGGCATCACGGCCAGGCCCTGCTGCTGCCAGGCACGCAGTTGCTGGGCCGCCTGGCGCAGGATCAGCGCGCCGAGCGGCACGATCTGGCCTGTGCGCTCGGCGGCGGGAATGAAGTCCGCCGGGCTGACGCGGCCGCGCCCGGGGCGCTGCCAGCGCACCAGGGCCTCGAAGCCCGCCAGGCGGCGCGTGCCGGCCTCGAATTTCGGCTGGTAGTCGAGCTGGAACTCCTCGCGCTCGATGGCCGCGGCCAGGGCCTGTTCGATCTCCAGCAGGCCGCCCGCCGCTGCCGACATGCCGGGCCGAAAGGCAACGACGGCCGCGCCGGCCTGCTGCTTGGCCTGGTGCATGGCCACATCGGCCGCACGCAGCAGGGCCGCGCCGTCCCGGCCATGGGCGGGGAAAAGCGCGATGCCGACCGACAGGTGCACATACAGGGCCCGGTGGGCAACGGCAAAGGGCGCGTTCATCAGCGCCAGCAGGCGCTGGCCAACCAGCAGGGCGCCCGCGTCGTCGTCGACGCCGGGCTGCAGCAGCAGGAACTGGTCTTCGCCCAGTCGTGCCAGCAGGGCCTCGGGCGGCAGGGCCTCGCGCAGGCGTGTCGCGATGGCCTGCAGCAGCGCGTCGCCGGTCTCGTGGCCCAGGCTTTCGTTGACGAGCTGGAAGCGGTCCAGGTCCGCCGACAGCAGCGCGAATCCCGGGCTGCCGGGCACCGTCAGCTCGGCCAGGCGGGCCAGGGCGGCGTGGCGGTTGGGCAGGTCGGTCAGCTCGTCATGCAGGGCCTGGCGGCGCAGCGCCTCGATGGCGCGCTGGCGCGCGGTGTCGTCCAGCATCAGCACCAGCAGGGCCGGCCCACCCTCCCATTCGATATAGCTGGAGCTGCCACGCAGATAGACGGCCTGGCCATCGCTGCGGTAGCGCTCGCCCTCCCAGGCGATCTGGCCGCTGCGCTCCTGCAGCAGGCGTTGGTAGCGGGCGCGCGCGGCCTCGATGTCGGAAGTGGCGATCAGCGGGCCGATGGGGCCGATGTCCTCCACGCGGTCGAAACCGAACATGGCCAGCGCCGCCGGGTTGGCATAGACGGCCCGCGCCTCGCGCACGACAAGCAGACCCTGCATGGACTGCTCGTAGAGCTGGCGCAGCTGCGAATTGACTCGCTGCGTCTCGTGATGGGCGCGGCGCACCGACAGCAGGATCAGCGCCATGGCCAGCACGGCCTGCACATAGGTACCGAGGATGTGGGTGATGGGAGAGCGGGCCAACGGGTCCAGCAGCGGGCCGCTGAGGTGCACCAGGCCGGAGGCCGCAAAGCAGCCGGCGACGAAGCGCTCGCCGGTCGCCCCATCCCGCCACAGCCAGGCGGTGGCCAGCCAGGCGCCGGCGGTCAGGATCAGGGCAGCGGCAACGACGGCATGGCGCTGCTGCACCAGCGCCAGCGCCAGGATGAAGCCGAGCAGGGACGCGAACAGCGGCGCGTTGCGCCGCCAGCGCCAGAGCCGGCCGCGGTAGCGCGCCGCGCCAGCCAGTTGCAGAGCCAGCGAGGCGATGACGGCCGCCGTCGCCACGGTGGCCTGGAGCTTGTAGTGCACGGACTCCGGGTCCGGCGGCACGAGGGCGATGCCCAGCGTGAGGCCCACGGCGAGCAGGACATGGCTCCAGCCCCAGTCGCTGATGTGGGGATGACCGGGCTCCAGCCGCGCCAGCACCAGCAGCGCCACGCCAAGCAGGGCGATCAAGCTGGTGCTGATCAGCAGGGATCCCGTCATCGGCCCATCCTAGCCAGGATGGGCCGCGCCACGTGACATCAGTCACGCGCCGAGTCGTTAGAACTCAGGACGGATGTCACGCGCGGCCAGCGCCCAGCGGTCACCAGGTGAAGGTCACGACGCCGCTGGCCGGCAGCTCGTAGCTGAAGCGCCGGCCCGGCGCCTGCACCGTGAAGCGGCGGGGCGCGCCGGCGGAGTTGCTGACGATCAGCGCCGTGCTGCCATCCGGGTTCGTGAACGCGACGTGGTCCAGGCCCGTCTTCTTGCCCTCGCCGCCTTCCGAGTCGATGCGCCGTGCGCCCTGCTGCACGAAACGGCTGGCGTGGCCGAAGGCGTAGTACTCGATGTTGCGCGTGACCTTGCCGGTCTTGGGGTCGATGGTGACGACGCCACGGCAGTCCTTGCAACCGCCCAGGTGCGGGCCGTATTGCGGGTCCAGCGCCAGGTTCCACATCAGCACGCCACKAGCGCCGTGGCGGGTGCTGCCGATGATGAGGTTGCGCGTGATCCAGGGCAGTGTCTCGGCCCACTGCGGCTTCCATTCGCCGCCGGAACACTCGGTGAACCAGACGTCCAGCTCGGGGAAATGCTGGGCCACCTGGGACTGCGCCGCCACGTCGCCCGCGTAGCAATGCCAGGCCACGCCGGAAACGTATTTGCGCGCCGTCGCATCGGACAGCATGGACAGCGGGCTCCACGGCTCGTCCCAGTTGTGATCCCACTCCAGGATCTGCGTCTTCAGGCCTTGGGCTTTGAGCAACGGGCCGAGGTGCTGGCCGACGACGGTCGCGCGCGTGGCCGGCGTCATGCGCATGCCGGGGTAGTCGGGCGGCTCGAAGTGCGGCTCGTTCTGCAGCGTCAGCGCAAAGATGGGCACGCCCTCGGCGCGCATGCTCTCGACGTAGCGCACCATGTAGCGGGCAARGGCGCCGTAGAACTCGGGCTTGAGCTGCCCCTGCACGAGGCTGTCGGTCGTCTTCATCCAGCCCGGCGCGCTCCATGGCGAGGCCATGACCTGCAGTTTGGGGTTGAGCGCCAGGGCCAGCTTGACGACGGGGATGACGTCGGCGCGTTCGGTGTTGAGAGAGAAGTTTTTCAGCTCGGGGTCGGTCTGGCCCGGCGGCATGTCGTCGAGGCTGTAGTGGCGGCGCGAGAAGTCCGATGCGCCGATCGTGAGCCGAGTCAACTCGAAGCCCAGGCCGTTGTCTTCCCGAGTGAACAGCTCGCGCATCAGCGCGTCGCGCTGGGGCTCGCTCATGCCGTGGCGGATCAGCCAGGCCGAGCCCTCGGTGATGGCCGCTCCGAAGCCGGCGATGCGCTGGTGCTGGCGCTTCGGGTCGATGCGGATCACGGCATCGGCCTTGTTGGCGGACTTGCTCACTTCGCTTGGCGCCAGCAATTGCTGCTGGTCGGCGGTCGTCAGAAAAGCCCGCACAGTTTCAGCGTTAGCGACGCTGGCGAGCGCGGCTGTCAGGGCGAGCAGAAGGATCTTCATGGCGGTTTCAGCTCAGGCGTTGTTCACTGGCGGCGTCGAAGACGCTGAGCGCCGACTCGTCGATGTCGAAGGCCAGCTCGTCGCCGGCCAAGATGCGGCGGCCGTCGTGCACCAGGACCGAGAAGCCCTGCTCGCCCAGCTTCATCCAGACGACCTGGTGGTTGCCCATGGGCTCGACCAGCTGCACCGTCGCGCGCCAGCGGCCATCCGACTGCAGGCGCACGTGTTCCGGCCGCACGCCAAGGACGAGGCCCTGGCCCGCCTTGACGCGGCCCTCGGCCAGCTGCAGAGGCAGCGCGCCTTCAAGCGAGCGGCCGTCGGCACCGACCCGGGCCGGCACCATGTTGATGGCGGGCGAACCGAGGAAGCCCGCGACAAAGAGATTGGCCGGGCGCTCGTAGACCTCGCTGGGCGTACCGATCTGCTGGATGACGCCGCTCTTCATGACGACGATGCGCGAGGCCAGCGTCATGGCCTCGACCTGGTCGTGGGTCACGTAGATCATCGTGTTGCCCAGCGTCTGGTGCAGCAGCTTCAATTCGCGGCGCAGCTCGGCGCGCAGCTTGGCGTCGAGGTTGGACAGCGGCTCGTCGAACAGGAAGACGCCGGCCTCGCGCACCAGCGCCCGGCCGATGGCGACGCGCTGGCGCTGGCCGCCGGACAGCTGAGCCGGCTTGCGGCTAAGAAGCGGCGTCAGCTGCAGCATGTCGGCCGCGCGCTTCACGCGGCGCTCGATCTCGGCCTTGGGGATACCGGCCACGCGCGGGCCGAAGGACATGTTGCGCTCCACCGTCATCGTCGGGTACAGCGCATAGCTCTGGAAGACCATGCCGATGCCGCGCTCGGAGGGCTCGGCATCGGTCATGTCCTGGCCGCCGATGTGGATGCTGCCTGCGCTCACGTCGATGAGGCCGGCGATGCTGTGCAGCAGCGTCGACTTGCCGCAGCCCGAAGGGCCGAGCAGCACGAGGAATTCGCCCTCGACGACCTGGAGGTCCAGGTTCTTGATGACCTCGTTGTGGCCGAACTTGATGCTCAGACCTTGGATGTTCACGCCACTCATTTGACTGCGCCCGCTGCAATGCCGCGCACGAACCAGCGGCCGGAAATCAGATAGACCAACAGGGGCACGGCGGACGTCAGGATCGTCGCGGCCATGTTGAGGTTGTAGAGACGCTCACCCGTCGTCGTGTTGATGACGTTGTTGAGCTGCACCGTCATCGGCTGGTTCTCGCGGCCAGCGAAGGTCAGGCCCAGGATGTAGTCATTCCACACGCCGGTGATCTGCATGATGGCCGCGACGATCAGCATCGGCGTGGACATCGGCAGCACCAGCTGCGCGAAGATGCGCCAGAAGCCGCCGCCATCCACGCGCGCCGCCTTGAACAGCTCGGTCGGCAGGCTGGCGTAGTAGTTGCGGAACAGCAGCGTCATGATGGGCATGGCGAACACCAGGTGCACGGCGACGATGCCGGGCAGGCTGCTGTAGATGCCGATGGCCGCTTCCAGCTTGACGAGCGGATAGATCATCACCTGGATGGGGATGAAGGCGCCCATCATCAGCACGCCGAACAGCCACTGGCCGCCCTTGGGCTTCCACCAGGAGAGCGCATAGCCGTTGATGGCACCCAGCAGGATGGGCAGGATGACCGACGGCACCGTGATGGCCACCGAGCTCCAGAAGCCGCCGCGAATGCCTTCGCAGCTGACGCCCGTGCAGGCTTCGCTCCAGGCGGCACGCCAGRCGCCCAGCGAGGGCGCCGACGGCAGCGCGAAGATCTGGCCGAGGCGGATCTCCTCCATGCTTTTGAACGAGGTCGTCAGCATCACGTACAGCGGCAGCAGGAAGAAGGCCGCGGCGAAGAGCAGGAAGGCGTAGACGCCGATGCGGGCCCAATGCTTGGTGCGCTTCATGCGTGGCCTCCCTTCGCGGCCTGGCGGCTGCGGGCATAGGCGAGCGGCGCGACCAAGGCGAGGACCGTGAGCAGCAACACCACAGCACCCGCCGAAGCCAGCGCGAGGTTGGCGCGACCAAAGAGATGGTCCATGATGAACTTGGCCGGCACGTCACTGGCCGTGCCGGGGCCTCCCTGGGTCATGGCGACGACGGTGTCGAAGACCTTGACGACGCCCGTGGCCAGCAGCGTGAAGACGGTCGCCAGCGTCGGGCCCATCATGGGCAACACGACGGACAGATACACGCGCCAGGTCGGAATGCCGTCCAGCCGCGCCGCCTTCCAGATCTCCTCGTCGATGCCGCGCAGGCCGGCCAGCATCAGCGCCATCACCAGCCCCGCACCCTGCCAGGTGCCGGCAATGACGACGGTGTAGATGACCATGTCCTGGTCAACGATCCAGTCGAAGCTGAAATCCTTCCAGCCCATCTGCTGCATCGCGTTCTGCAGGCCGCTGTCGGGGTTGAGCACCCATTGCCAGACCAGGCCGGTCGCGACGAAGGACATCGCATACGGGTACAGGAAGGCGGTGCGCAGCACGCCCTCGCCGCGCACCTTCTGGTCGATGAAGACGGCCAGCAGAAAGCCCAGCAGCATGGCCGCGACGATGTAGAGCACACCGTAGACGGCGAGGTTGTGGATGGCGAGCTGCCAGCGATCGTTGTCGAGCAGGCGTTCGAACTGCTGCAGGCCGACGAAGTCGTCCTTGGGGAAGGTGCGCGAGCTGGACACGGAGGTGCGCAGCGTCCACAGCACCGTGCCGACATAGCCGACGAGAACGATGACGGCCAGGGGCAGCAGCGCGCCCCAGGCCGCGAGGGAACGGCGTTTCATCGTCAGGACTTCAGCGCGTTGACGATGTCCTTCTGGACCTTCTCGACCGGAATGTTGCGGTTCCAGTAGCTCGTCAGCACGTCCTGCAGGGCGCCGTTCTGGTCGGGCGTGATGTAGATCTCGCCGTTGCCGAGCTGGCGCGACTTGTCCTTCATCGCGGCCACGCCCATCTGGGCGCACATGTCCATCTGGCTGACGTCGACGTCGGTGCGGATGGGGATGGAGCCCTTCTTCATGCTGAAGGCGACTTGCGTGGCGGGCTGGGTGATGACGCTGGCCAGCAGCTGCTGGGCCTTGACCTGGTCGGGCTTGTCGGTCTTGGGGAAGACCATCACGTCGCCCTGGATGATGTAGGGCGCCTTGGGGCCGAAGCCCGGGGCGCAGCCGTAGTCCTTGCCGGCCTCCTGCTTGGCCTGGGCGAACTCGCCCTTGGCCCAGTCGCCCATGATCTGCACGCCGCCGCGGCCGCTGATGAGCATGGCGGTGGCGTCGTTCCAGTTGCGGCCGGGCGAGCCCTTGTCGGTGTAGCCCTGCAGCTTCTTGTAGGCCAGCAGCACCTTCTTGAAGTCCTCGCCCAGGATGGCCTTGGGGTCGCGGTCGCGGAAGATCTTGAGATACAGGTCGCGGCCGCCGTAGTGGGCCAGCACGGCCGTGAAGACGATGCCGTCCTGCCAGGGCTGGCCGCCATGGGCCAGCGGCACAAGGCCGGCGGCCTTGAGCTTGTCCAGCGCCCCAAACAGCTCATCGAAGTTCTTGGGCTCTTCCGCGATGCCGGCCTTCTTGAAGGCGGCCTTGGAGAACCAGAACCAGGTCATGTTGTGGATGTTGACCGGCGCGGCGTAGTAGTGGCCGTTGACGCGGATGGCGCTCAGCACGGTCTCGGGCAGGAACTTGTCCCAGCCGTCGCGCTGGGCCACCGCGTCGACGTTGTTCAGCAGGCCCTGGTCGACGATGTCGCGGAACTGCTGGGTGGTGTTGAACTGGGCGGCCGTGGGCGGGTTGCCGCCGGCGATGCGGTTGATGGCGACCGAGCGAGCCTGCTCGCCCAGGGCGACAGCCGTGTCGACCCAGATGCCGCCCTGGGCCTTGTAGGCCTCGGCCAGGGTCTTGGCGGCGGCGGACTCGCCCCCCGAGGTCCACCAGTGGATGACTTCGGCCTTGAGGGGTTCGGCGGCGTTGGAAGCGGTTGCAACGAGCAGCGCAACAGCGGCCAGGGCATGGCGGGGGAACTTCATCTTGTCTCCGGATCTTGTGGGGCAGCGTGCGCAGTTTGCCCTGGCGCGGCTGAACGCGCCTGAGGGAGGACCCTGTAATATTTCATTTAGAAACCGCCTGTACCCTTTAAATAAAGGGCGCCACGCCGTTAATTATTCGTTCAGGAACTGGCCGTACCAGAGGCCGCTGTCCTTCAGGGTCCGTCTCTGGGTGGTGTAGTCCACATAGGCGATGCCGAAGCGGCGCAGATAGCCCTCGGCCCATTCGAAGTTGTCCAGCAGGCTCCAGGCGAAGTAGCCCTTGACCGGCACGCCGGCGTCCAGCGCCTGCTTGACCGCACTCAGATGGCGCTGCAGATAGGACAGGCGTTCGGCATCGTGCACATGGCCGTCGGGCGTCAGCACATCTTCGAAAGTGGACCCGTTCTCGGTCAGCTGGATGACGGCCGGGTTGTAGTCGCGCTGGATGCGGGTCAACAGGTCGACCAGGCCTTGCGGCGACACCTCCCAGCCGAAGCCGGTGCGTTCGACGCCCTCGCGCTCGACAAGGCTGGCGCGCATCGGGCCACCTTGCGCGTCGTCCTTCACCATCTCGGGG
>NZ_JBFULE010000098.1:0-12572 GCF_056400485.1 Roseateles sp. P5_B10 | reverse complement strand
TCCGGCTCCGCCCCCGGCTCCAGCTCCGGCCCCCGCACCTGTGGCCACTCCGACGCTCGGCCTGTTTACTGGCGCGATGCAGTTCAGCTTGGTCAGTACCAAGACGCAAGCCAAGGCGCCCTTCAGCCTGGGCTTCGCCTTCAAGCGCGGCGACATCCCGGCGGGCAGCACGGTGGGCTCTAGCCTGTCTGTGTTGCAGGTCACACCACGTACGACCTGGCCTGACGGCTCCCTGAAGTTCGCCCAGATCGYCGGCTTTGCCGACCTGACGGCCAACAGCTTGCTGACCGTGCGGCTGCGTCGCGTTGCAGCCAGCGCTGGCAGCGCTGCGCTGCTGACCGTTGCGGACCTGAAGAAAACTGGCATCACCGCCGAGGTTGGCGCCGGCAGCCTCGGCACGGCCAGCTTTGGCGYCGCCGACTGGGATGCGCCGCAGGCCACCTGGGTCAGTGGCGCGCAGATGTCGTCCTGGGTCTTCCGCAAGCCGGTGGGCAGTGACGCTCACCTGGTGGCCTGGTTGGAGGTGCGCCTGTTCGCCGGCGGCGCCGTCGAGGTGCTGCCCTGGATCGAGAACGGCTATCTGATGGTGGCGGGCCCGACCAGCAAGGCGGCGACCTACACCTTCAAGATCAATGGCACGCAGCGTTTCTCGGCCACCATCGACCTGTCCCACCATTGCCGCACGGCGTTGATCAACGGCACGGCCCTGTCCTACTGGCTGGGCACAGATCCCGATGTGACGCCGCGCCATGACCTGGCCTATCTGCAGGCCACCGAGCAGGTGCCGACCTACAGCGCCCGCGTGGACRCCAATGGCGCCGTCGCCCAGTGGCTGGTGACCAGCTACACGCCGCTGGACAAGGCCAACTTCACCTACGCAGGTGACTCCATGGCGGCCACCGGCTACCAGGAACCCATCGGCCTGCTGCCGATGCATGACGCGCTCTATCTGACCTGCGAAAGCAGCAACACCTATGCGGCCGTCGTGCGCAACGGCTTCGCCGCCGGTCGCTATCCGCTGTTCTACCGCGACGAGAAGACGCAGCGCCCGATCCGCTTTTCCCAGTACCCCAACCTGGTGTTGCACAAGGACAGCCGCGTCAGCGACCTCGGCAGTTCGACGCGCAGCCAGTTCACGCCCCAGCCCACCGGCACGCAGTCGCCGCGCTGGGACTGCGCCCACAGCCCCTCGGTGGGTTATATGGCCTATCTGGTCACGGGGCGCTGGTACTTCATGGAGCAGGTGCAGTTCGCCGCCACGCTGAACTACCTGAGCAAGGCCGACGAGCCCAATATGCGCCGTGGCTCGCAAGGCCTGGTGCAGTCCTGCTTCGGCGGCTGGCAGACCCGTTCCGCTGCGTGGCAGTGGCGCGCTCTGACTCAGGCGCTGAACGTGACGCCGGACGACGACACCACGCTGCGCCAGGAGTTCATCAACTGCGTGCAGTCCAACATCGAGAACTTCCACGCCGTCTACGTCGCCCAGCCCAACAACCCCTATGGCTGGATCCAGCCGGGCGAAGGCTACGAGAACACCATGCAGTTCGGTGCGGTCTGGCAGCAGGACTTCGTCACCGCCGCCTTCGGCTACTCGTTGTCCATGGGTCTGCCGGTACCGGCGGCCGTCGAAACCAAGCACGCGGCCTTCTTCCGCTGGAAGGCGCGCAGCGCCGTCATGCGCCTGGGGCCGGCCACCGGCTTCTGGTACGTGAACGCGGCCGTCTACACCATGAGCATTTCGCCTGTTGCGGTGCCCGACTTCCAGACCGGCAAGGGCCCCTGGCATCTCAACGATGCGGCTGTCTACCTGGCCAGCTACGCCAGCCAGCCGGCCTGGTTTGGCACCGTGGAAGGTAAGCTGGCGGGCGAGATCATGCCGGGTGATCGCGCGGCATGGGGCAACCTGACGACGGCCATGGCCTATGCAGTCAGGCATGGCGTCGACGGCGCCGCCACCGCCTACCAGCGCCTCATTTCGGCCAGCAACTATCCGGCGCTGCGAGATGCCTTCAACAGCGCGCCGGTCTGGTCGGTGGCGCCGGCGCGGGTCATTCCAAGCTGGCTGGCCAGCAAGCCCTTGAACACCTGGTTCGAGATCCCCGGCACGGCTGGCGCCGGCGGCGCGGCAGTCGATGCCTACAGCGGCATCGCCATCAACGACCGCACCAGCGAAATCATCATCGCGGCGGCCGGTGGCCATACCGATTCCTACGACAACCGCGTCGTCTCCATCAGCCTCGCGTCGGACGCGCCGACCTGGAAGGTGCGCCTGGCGGCCAGCAAGAGCTACGCGCAGAATGTTGCCCACTACACCGATGGCATGCCGTCGTCGCGCCATCTCTACAGCACGGCTCATTTCATTCCGCAGATCAACCGCCTGATGCTGTTCGGTGCGCGCGGTGTGTACGGTTCATCCTGGGACTTTGCCAAGGTCGACGCCTTCAACCTCGACACCAACACCTGGGACAAGGCCGGCACCTGGGCCGACATGCCCTCGGGCTATTACGGTGCTGCGCAGATCCGCGCGACCGGCGAGGTTGTCAGCACTGGCCTGAAAAAGTGGTCGCCCGTCGATAAGAAGTGGACGGACCTCGTCACCAACCCCGTGGGTGACGCGGTGCGCTGGCCCATCGCCTTCGATGCGCGACGCAACCAGATGTTCTGCCTGCAATGGGGCGACGGCCAGGGCTTCGACCCGCAGCGCATGGTGGCCAGCCGCGTTCCGCTGGGCAGCGGCCAGCAGATCGCCGTCACATTCAACGCCAGCAGCGCGCTGACGCAATGGCAGAACGAAAAGCCGAGCTATGCGGCGATGGACTATGACCCGGACAGTGACCGCTTCCTGTTCTACAGCGGCCAGGGCGAAGCGGCGGGCCGTGTCTACGTCGTCACGCCCAATGACAGCAATGTCTGGGACATGAGCCTGCTCAATGGTGGCAGCCAGAAGATCGCGCCCACCCCCGACAACGGCAGCGGCCTGCAGAACCGCATGCGCTACGTGCCGGCTCTGCGTGGCTTCGTGCTGCTGACGCGTGGCAGCGCCAACCTCTACTTCCTGCGCACGGCCTGACATGCAGCCCCTCGTCCGGCCGCACACCGCTGAACGCGGCGCGACCGACCGGTCTTGCAGACCGCGCTGCGGCAGTGCCGCAGCCCTTCGGCAGGCACATGGCGCCCACTGGGCGCCATGTGTCCGGCCTCAGCCCCCGGGGGGACGGCGATGCTTGCGGCATCGAACCGCAAGCACATCGTCAGCGCGGGCCGGCTCGGGAGCGGCCCAGCGCTCGGCCCGCAAGATGTTGACCCCGTCGGCTGCGGCACCGGCACTGCGCCGCGGACAACTGAAGGTGGCGGCAGAATCGGTCCACGATGTGGGCCGACTTCCAACCGCTAACCGTTCAGCGCGACGGCGTCACGCTGTTCGCCCGCCAGGGCGGCCCGTCGGATTCCGGCAGGCCGCCCTTGCTGCTTTTGCACGGCCACCCGCAGACCATGGCGATGTGGCACCGGGTTGCGCCCACCTTGGCGAAGACGCGCCGCGTCGTGCTGATGGACCTGCGCGGCTACGGCGACAGCGACCGCCCGCCGGCCGGCGAGGGCAGCGCGGCCTATGCCAAGCGAGAAATGGCGCGGGATGCCATCGCGCTGATGCAGTCCCTGGGCCATGAACGCTTTGCCGTGCTGGCCCACGACCGCGGCGCGCGCGTGGCGCACCGGCTGGCGCTGGACCACCCCCAGGCTGTGACAAGACTGATGCTGCTGGACATCGCGCCCACGCTGGCCATGTACGAGGGCACGACCGAGGCCTTTGCGCGTGCCTACTGGCACTGGTTCTTCCTGATCCAGCCGGCGCCGCTGCCGGAGCGCCTGATCGAGGCCGACCCGATCGCTTATCTGCGCGACGGCATGGGCCGGCGGGGCAGCGGCTTCTTCGACAAGCGGGCCTGGGCGGAATACGAGCGCTGTATGGTGCGCCCGGGTTCGGCCGCGGGCGTCTGCGCCGACTACCGTGCCAGCGCCGGCATTGATCTCGAACACGACCGCGCCGACCGTGCCGCGGGCCGGCGTGTGACCCCGCCGCTGCGCGTGCTGTGGGGCGCCAATGGCGTGGTGGGCCGTTGCTTTGATCCGCTCAAGGTCTGGCAGGCGGCGGCCGAGCATGTCAGCGGCCGCGCCGTCGACAGCGGCCACTACATCGCCGAGGAAGTGCCCGAGGTGGTGCTGGGCGAGGCGCAAGCCTTTTTCAACGACGAGCAGTGACGCAGAACATCGCCGTGATCGCTGGCGACGGCATCGGCCGAGAAGCCATGCCAGCGGTTCGCGCGTCCGGAGCCTGCGAAAATGGCGGCATGAAGTCCATTGCTTACACCCGCGCCCAGGGCCTGCCCGCCCTGCTCCAGCAACGCATCGCCGTGCTCGACGGYGCGATGGGCACCATGATCCAGCGCTACAAGCTGGTCGAGGCCGATTACCGCGGCGAGCGTTTCAAGGACCACCACAAGGACCTGAAGGGCAACAACGAGATGCTGATGTTCACGCGGCCCGACGTGCTCAGCGAGATCCACGAGCAGTACCTGGCCGCCGGCGCCGACCTGATCGAGACCAACACCTTCGGCGCGACCTCGGTCGCCCAGGAGGACTACGACCTCGCCGGCCTGGCTTACGAGATGAACGTCGAGGCCGCCAAGCTGGCCCGCGCGGCCTGCGACAAGTACTCGACGCCCGACAAGCCGCGCTATGTGGCAGGCGCCCTGGGCCCCACGCCCCGCACCGCGTCGATCAGCCCCGATGTCAACGACCCGGGCGCACGCAACGTCGACTTCGACACCCTGCGGGCCGCCTACTACGAGCAGGCCAAGGGGCTGCTGGAAGGCGGATGCGACCTCTTCCTGGTCGAGACCATCTTCGACACGCTCAATGCCAAGGCCGCCATCTTTGCGCTGGACGAGCTGATGGAAGACACCGGCGAGCGCCTGCCCGTCATCATCTCCGGCACGGTGACCGACGCCTCCGGCCGCATCCTGTCCGGCCAGACGGTGACCGCCTTCTGGCACTCGGTGCGCCACGCCCGGCCCATCGCCATCGGCCTGAATTGCGCCCTGGGTGCGACGCTGATGCGGCCCTACATCGAGGAGCTGTCCAAGGTGGCGGGCGACGTGGCGGTGAGCTGCTACCCCAACGCCGGCCTGCCCAACCCGATGAGCGACACCGGCTTCGACGAGACGCCGGACGTGACTGCGCGGCTCGTGGGCGAGTTCGCCAAGGCCGGCTTCCTGAATATCGCCGGCGGCTGCTGCGGCACGACGCCCGACCACATCGCGGCCATCGCCAAGGCCGTGTCGGCCTACAAGCCGCGCGTCAGCGGCGAGAAGTTCTTCAGCCAGATGCTGGCGGCGGCCTGAGCCTCAGGAGGCGCGGTTCGGCGCGCTTGCTAGCTTGGCGCTGCGCCGCGGGCTCTCGCTGAATTCCGCCGGCGGCTTCATCAGCGCCGGGTCGGGCTCACCCCGCTTGATCTTCTCCAGCCGGTAGTTCTGTTCGCCCACCCGCGGGTCGGCGTCGCGGCTCTGCACGGTCAGCATTAGCTCGGGGCTGCGCCAGACCTCGCGCGTGCTGACGATGGGCTTCTCGTTGCCGATCTTGCCGGCCTCGATGGTCCAGGTGGTGCGCTCGCCGGTGACCTTGAGACCGTCGATCTCCTTGGGCGCCAGTGCCGTCGTCGTGCCGCCTTCGCGCGGCAGCATGGGGCCAGGCAGCAGCAGCGGCATGGGCGGCACCGGCGGCGTTGGCACCATCAGCGGTGTGGGTGGGGCGGGCATGGCAGGCGGCGCGGGCATTTCGCTGGCGCGGATGACGCGCAGCTCACGGCGGCGCTCGACGGCGCTGGCACCCGGTGCGGGTGTTGTCATCAGCTCCTGCTCGATGACGATGCCCGGCTCACCGGCCATCGCCCGGGCGCGCACGCGCTCCGCATCCACGCTGCGCGCCCGCTCGGCGACCCGACCTCCCCATTCCTTCCAGCGCGCCGCCTGTTCCTTCATGCGCTCGCCCCAGTCCTGCATCGAAGCTTCCCAGGCGGCATGGGCCGCCGCGTCGGCGCCAGGCGCCCAGGCCGCGTTGCTGCGCAGTCGCTGCACGCGCTTCTGGTCGGGGTAGACGACCCAGCTCTCCTTGGACACCGGGTCGTTCAGGTAGATGACCTTGGGGCCGCCTTCGCGCTGCACCTCGCGGCGAGTGCGGCCCTCGCCGTCGCGGCAGAGCTGGCTTTGCTGCTTGCGCACGATGCGGTTGCCGTCACCCAGCGTCTGTACGTTCTCGTGCACGGCGGTGGCGCAGTAGGGCGCGCCCCTGACGACGTGCTCGCTCTCCAGCTCGCGGCCGGCGAAGCTCAAGGCCTGGTCGCCCAAAGCGATGCGCACGGGCATGTCAGACAGGGCGATCTGCACGCTGCGCTCGATATCCCRTTCGAAATCGCGCTCGATCAGGCGGTCGGCCTCCAGCGCGGTGGCCGAGGCCGCCAGGGCCAACAGTGCCAGGCCGGTGATGGGTTTCTTCATGTCGTTCTCCGTCGTCAAGTCAATTCAGGATGCGCACGGCCAGCACCTGGCCGCTCGGGTCCAGCATCAGTTCGGCGCGCACCGTTTCGTCGGCGCGTGCGGCGTCAAAGGGCAGGCCCAGCAACGCCAGGCGCTCGCGCGGTAGTTCGGTGGGCTGCAGCCACACGGCGGCGCTGCGTCCGGCCGTCAGCGCGGCCTGGAACTCGCGCTCGGACACCAGCGGGATGAAGCCGCTGCCGGCCGTGGCGGCCTGGGCGGTCTGGCTGCCCGGCGGGTCGAGCAAAAGCATGGCGCTCAACAGCACGGCGGCCGTGGCGCCGAGCGCGCCGCTGCCCCAGGCGAGGCGGCGCAGCCAGCGCGGCTCATGGGCTTCGGCCCTTTCAGCCGCCATGCGGCGCACGCGCAGCAGGTGCTGCTGCTCGGCCAAGCAGGCAAGTACGGCGGCGTCCTGTTCCGCGCCGGGTTGCAGCTTGGAAAAGTCCGCGCGGGCCGGCAGCAGCCAGGCTGGCGTGTCGTTGTCGATGCTCATGGTCGTTCTCCCACGGCCAGCAGGTCGGTCAGCCGCTGGCGGGCGCGGTGCAGGCGGGTGCGCAGCGCGTCGACGCTGACGCCGGCAATCGCCGCGGCGTCGTCGTAGCTGCGCTCCTGCAGGTCCACCAGCACGATGGCCTCGCGCTGCGGCCAGCTCAGCCGGCGGATGGCGGCCCAGAGGCCGTCCTGCTGCTGGTTTTGATTCAAACGCGTGTCGCTGCTCGGCATGAGCTCGGCGGTGTCGTCGGTGTCGAGCGAGTCGTCCAGCGGCACGTGGCGGCGTGCGTCGCGCCACTGGGTCAGCAATTGGTGCCTGGCCATGCCGGCGAGGTAGGCGCCGAGCGAGCCGCGGCCGGGCTGGTAAGCCTGCGGGCCGCGCAGCAGCTGGGCAAAAGCCTCCTGCACGGCGTCCAGTGCCGTCGCTTCGTCGCCGGCCAGGGCCAGTGCATAACGGTAGACCGAGCCGCTCTCGCGCCGGTAGAGCAGGGCCAGCGCATCGGCATCGCCATTGGCCACGCGGGCCATCAGGGCGGCCTCGTCCCCTGACGCCGAAGCGGCCGGCGCGACAAAGCCGAGGCGGGTCAGCCAGCTCATTCCGGGCAGCATGGTGTGAGGGCCTGCGGGGTTTGCATGCCTCTATTGAGCGTGGGCGGGCCCTTTCGTTACTCCGGACAAACCCGCCGTCACTTTCAGCACAGGCCCGGCGCGGCATGATGCTGCGCACCGAAAAAAGGAGAACGCCGCCATGTTGAAGCTGCAAGGCATTGACCACCTCGTGCTGCGTGTCATCGACCTGGACACGATGGTGCGCTTCTACGTCGACACGCTGGCCTGCTCGATCGAGCGCCGCCAGGACGAGATCGGCCTGGTGCAACTGCGCGCCGGCCACTCGCTGATCGACCTCGTGCCGGTGGACGGCAAGCTCGGCCGCATGGGTGGCGCAGCGCCCGGCGCCGAGGGTCGCAACATGGACCACTTCTGCCTGCGCGTCGAACCCTTCGACGCGGCAGCCATCCGTGCCCACCTGGCTTCTCACGGTGTCGAAGCCGGCAAGACCGAGAGCCGCTACGGCGCCGAAGGCGAGGGGCCGTCCATCTATCTGAGCGACCCCGAAGGCAATGTCGTCGAACTCAAGGGCCCGCCCGGGAGCATCACATGAGCATGAAACCACTGACCCGCGCCATCTTCTGGGGCGGCCTGCTGGCCGGCACCGGCGACCTGATCTTTGCGCTGAGCTACTACGGCATGAAGCTGCGCGTTTTCCAGGGCGTCGCCGCCGGCCTCATCGGCCGCGAGGCGGCCTTTGGCGGCGGGCCGGAGACCTTTGCGCTCGGCGTGGCGCTGCACTACGGCATCGCATGGATCTGGGCCGCCATCTTCTGCGTGGTGGCGCTGCGCCTGCCCGTCCTGCTGCGCAATGCGACCGCCGCCGGCCTGGCCTACGGCTTTGTCGTCTACTTCGGCATGAACAACGTCGTGCTGCCGCTGTCGGCCCTGCACACGCCGTTCTGGCCGCCCAAGCTGGATGCGGCGGCGATTGCGGCGCATTGCTTCGTGTTCGGGTTGCCCATCGCGCTGGCGGCGCGGCGTTGTCTGCTGGGCCCGCCAGTGCGTTGAAACCTGGCGCCGGCAGAATTGCCGCCATGCCCGTCCTGCCCACCAAGTTGCCGAACACCGGCACCACCATCTTCACCGTCATGTCGGCCCTGGCGGCCGAGCGTGACGCCGTCAACCTCGGCCAGGGCTTCCCGGACTTCGGCGCCGACCCGGCCCTGCTGAAGGCCGTCACGGATGCGATGGCCGCCGGCCACAACCAGTACCCGCCGATGACCGGCGTGCCGGCGCTGCGCCAGGCCGTGGCCGCCAAGCTGAATGCGCTCTACGGCTCGGCCTACGACGCGGACCGCGACATCACGATCACGGCTGGCGGCACGCAAGGCCTCATCACCGCGTTGCACAGCTGCGTTGGCGCAGGTGATGAGGTCATCATCATCGAGCCGGCCTACGACAGCTACGACCCGGCCATCCGCCTGGCCGGCGCGGTGCCCGTCGGCGTGCCGATGACTCTGGACTACCGCATCGACTGGACGGCGGTGCGCGCAGCCATCACGCCGCGCACGCGGGCGCTGGTGATCAACACACCGCACAACCCCAGTGGCCGCATCGCGACCGCCGAGGACCTGCGCGAGCTGGAGCGCATCGCCGAAGCGCACGACCTCTTCATCGTCAGCGACGAGGTCTACGAGCACATGGTGTTCGACGGTGCGCCGCATGAGAGCGTGGCGCGTTACCCGGGTCTGCGCGAGCGCAGCTTCCTCGTCAGCAGCTTTGGCAAGACTTTTCACGTAACGGGCTGGAAGGTCGGCTTCGTCGCCGCGCCGCCGGCGTTGAGTGCGGCCTTCCGGCGCCTGCACCAGTACACGGTGTTCACGGTCCACACGCCGACGCAGCACGCCATCGCGGCCTACCTCGCCAACCCGGCCCCCTGGCAAGGCCTGAGCGACTTCTATCAAGCCAAGCGCGATGGCTTCCGCGCCGCGTTGGAAGCCACGCCGCTGAAGCTGCTGCCCTGCGAGGGCACCTACTTCCAGACGGTGGACTACAGCGCGGTGTCGGATCGGCCCGAGCTGGACTTCGCCAAATGGCTGACCACCGAGGTCGGCGTCGCTGCCATCCCGCTGTCGGTCTTCTACCAGCAGCCGCAGGAGCGCGGGCATGTGCGGTTCTGCTTTGCGAAGCGGGACGAGACCTTGGCACTGGCGACGCAGCGTTTGCAGCGCGGCTTGCCCCGCTGAGGGGCGTCCGTCCCTGGCGCTGGCACGCTCCGTGCAAACCCGAGGTCACATGACCGGCACGCCCGCTGTACGAGGCGTCGGTCGAGAACCAGTTCACGGAGTCCTCCATGTTGCACCACACGCGTGCGCTTACCGATGCACCAAAGCGGGCGTCTGCTGCACCCAAGCAGACCGCGGGCGAGCTGTTCGGCAAGACCATCAACCTGTCGGGCCGCCGCCGCTTCACGTCGCAGCGCGTCGTGCTCTATGYGGTACTCGCCTCGCAGGGCCGCGACGGTGCACTGACCATTGCCCGCGACGCACTGACCACCTTCGGCGACGCACATGGGGCGCTGCTGCAGGGCGAGCTGTCACCCGACGCGCTGGGCGGCGAGCTGAAACAGGCCTATTTCGGCCCTGACCGCGCCAACGAGCGCATCGTCGGCTTCATCGAACTGGCCCGGCGCGCCATCGAGGCCATCTCGGCCAACGCACACAGCGCACCGGCCCTGCTTGAGGAACTCGTCGAGGCCGCGACGCCGTTGCTCGCCACGCTGAACCGGTTGACCCAGATCTACGAAGACCTCGCCCGCCAGCAGGCCGCCTCGGCCAAGAAACAGCTGACGGCCGTCATGGGCGACATCGAGCTCATCGCCAGGCATGCGCGCATCGTGTCCTTCAACGCCCAGGTCGTCGCGGCGCGGGCGGGCACCTCGGGCCGCGAGTTCGCGGTCGTGTCGGGAGAGTTCACGCAGATCACCGGCAAGCTCGACGGCCTGGTGCGCGAGGCCGTGAGAAGCGCGGTGGCTTGATCGGTCAGGCGGTAGGTCGCAGCGGGCAGCTCGCGCCTGTCTCGGGAGTCTCGGCCAACCGCATGGACAGCTCGGCCCTCAGCCCCTGCAACGCCGCAATGCGCGCGTCGATGTCTGCCAGTTTGCGCGCCAGCGCCGCCCGCAGCGCCGGGCCGGCCTCTTCACCCTGGGCGAGCAAGGGCATGTCGGCCGCGATCTCGGTCAGCGTGAAGCCCAGCTGCTGGGCCGTGCGCACATAGCCCAGCCATTGCACGGTCTCCTCGGGGTAGTCGCGGTAGCCGTTGTCAGCGCGGCGCGCCTGCAGCAGCCCGCGCTTCTCGTAGAAGCGCAGGCTGTCGCGGCTCAGGCCGGTCAGTGTGGAGAGGGTGCCGATGAGCATGGGGCATCCGAAATGGCTTGACCTTGGAGTGTGGTCCAAGGTCGAGCATGCGCACGTCCCTGTTTCGTGCCTCTCCATGCCTGCTTTCAGCAACTCCAGTTTCCTGCGCGTCGTCTGGTTCAGCGCACTCTACGACCTCATCGTCACCGCGCCCTTTGCGACGCCCTGGACCTTCGAGCTGAACCGGGCGCAGCTGAGCGCCATCAACCAAGCCCTGGGCGGCCAGCCGCTGCCGCCTTTCGACCCGATGCAGACGCTGTTCGCGGTGCTGATGGGCAGCGTCGTGATGGTCTGGGCGGTACTGCGGCTGCGCGGTCCGACGCAGCAGTTCGGCCGCTATGACGCGGCGGCGCGGGTACTGTTCGGCGTTTGGATGGGGTGGGCCTGGATGCAGTCGGGCGCGCCGGTGCTGCTGCTGTTCATCGTGCCGGAGATGGCCTGGGCGGTCGTGCAGGCATGGCGGGTACGGCGGGCCTGATTCAGGCCAGTTTCACAGGCACCGCAAGTGCCGCTTTCGCGGCTCGCCTGGCCAGGGCCTTGTCGAATGTCACGAAGCCCGTGCATCTTCCGCTGCGAGCAACGTGCAACGCGTCGGCGAAATCGAGTTTGTGCGACTCACAGGCCTCAAGCGCCGTGAGCATCTCGTCACGGCCTTCCAGATGCACGTTTGGCATGCCTGCGAGCGCGCGCAGCACGCGGATCACGTCGGCGCTCGAGAGTTCGTAGAACCCCCTCAGCACCCACTCGAATTCCAGCGCCACGGTGAGGCTGACAAACGCACGGCCCGCCATTGCCTGGATGGCGGCCGGGCGCTGTTTGCCGGCTTCTGGGTCGTCGGGATCGTTGACGAAGAAGCGGGCGAGTACGTTGGTGTCGACGGCCTTCATCGCGCTTCAGCGACGGGCCTTGGTCGTCAGCGAGGCTGGATCGAAGTCCGACAACTTGCGCGGCTTGCCCCGTGAAGGTGCTGTCACCATGCCGGCAAGATCGCCCGCGGCGGCCGTAGACACGGTGCGTTGAAGTCGCAGCCTCAGGCCGTCGGGCTCTTCGGTGATTTCTAGCCGGGCGCCCGGGTTAAGGCCGAGGCGCCGGCGAAGGGCGGCGGGGAGAACCACCTGGCCTTTGGCGGAGACGAGGACGGATGACATGGTGCGGCTCTTGGCAACGAGTGGGTGTAGCTTACCAAGTAAGGCGTTGTGAGGTTCATAGGATTCCCGTCGCGCCTGAGGCGGGGTAGGGCGCCCCGCGGATCACGAATTCGAAATCCGCGCGGGTCGCGACCCGCCCTACCGGGGCTATTTCTTGAAGAGGCTGGCGAACGCCTGATCCATCAGGCCAGGCATGTTTTTGCCAGTTTTCGGATCAATTCGGAGCGTGTCATCAGGGCAGTGGACCAACGAAGGCGCCGCGAGAAGCGTTCGAGACTGCTCAAACTGGCTGAACAAAAAAGTCCTGTAAGAGGCAATAACCTCCGAAGTCCTCAAGTCGATGACCTCGTGCGATGAAGAGCGCAGTCGTAGCT